>QMZF01000093.1 GCA_003663055.1 Archaeoglobales archaeon
CGTCTCAGCGCAATCTTCGCAGAGTTTCATTCCGTTTACTTCCTTTAAATTGTCTGAAAGGCGTCCGCACTTCTCACATTTCCCTGGCAGCTCCTCAACGTTGAAAGAACCAAAAGACCGTTCCCTAATTAGACCGAGGAGTTCCCCAAGATCAAGACTGACGCTGAGAATGTCTGTATCTGTAACAATACCTATCAAATTTCCGCCATCAATAACTGGAAGGCGCCTTATACCCTTCTTAAGCATAATGTCGGCAGCTTCCCTAACAGAGGTTACGGGCCTGATAGTGATTATAGGATAGCTCATAATATCTTTCAACATTACTTCCGAGGGGGTTCTATTCTTTGCTACAACTTTTTCAAGAACATCTTTTTCTGTTACTATACCAACGGGTTTGCGGTCTTCCACAACCACAACGCTTCCAACACCAAACTCAAGCATTTTTTTAGCAGCACTAAGAATCGTTTCGTCCGGCTTGCCTGTACAAACCTCCCTCGTCATTATGTCCTTCACTGGAACATCCGCCTGCATTTCGAACACCAATAGAAGTTCTGCCGAAGGTTTTTAAAGCTTTTTGGCTAGTGTTATTGGTCTTATTCATTATAGGAGATTAATAGTTAACCAGAGAAATTTTGGAAGTGGCGTATGCTATTATTTTCCTATTAATATTTTACAAATATGTTTATACCTGTCGCGGCAAAAGTGACGAAAAGCCCAGCAATTACAACTCCAGCAGCAATAAACGCGAAGGATTTTCCAATTTTTAGATCTAGCAAAGTGGCCAGCAAGGCTGCCGTCCACGCTCCAGTCACTGGCAACGGAATGGCAACAAACAGCACAAGGCCAAGATAACCATATCTATCGATTATGTCTCTCTTTCCCAAGGTTCTTTCCTCGAACCAAAGGAAAGTTCTCGACGTTATTCCCCAGCGAAGTGCAAGGCTGCGTATACGATGAAGAAAAAGCAGGAGAAACGGTACGGGCAGAAGGTTTCCTACAACAGAGAAAACAAAAGCCTCTATAGGCGAATAACCTTTGTACAAGGCAAGGGGAATTGCCCCTCTCAGCTCAGAAATGGGCATAGCCGCTAATAAGATAACATCGAGCATTCCAGCCCCCTCACAAGTCTTAGCATCAGCTCGTTGACAGGTGTGGGAATATTTAGTCGTTTTGCTATTCTAACTATCTCACCGGTTATTGCCTCTATTTCTGTTCTCCTTCTCCTTTCAACGTCCTGAAGCATGGAAGATTTGTTTTTTGCCGTTTTCAAGATAACCTCTTTTACCATCCCTACAGCGTCAAATTTGTAGCCCATCGCCTCCATAAGCCTCTGCCCTTCCCTAGCTATTTCCTTAGCTATTACCCAAACTTCCTCGATTTCTAAGATTTTTCCATTTTCTATTCTAAGCAAGGCCGTTAGAGGGTTTATTACCGCATTTACCACAGCCTTCTCCCACTTCTTCCTCTTCACATCGCTTACAACTTCCACGTTTATGCCGGCTTTTTTGAGTATTTCCGCAACTATTTCTGCTCCTTTGCCCTTCCAATCACCCAAGAAGGTTTCACCTTCGCCAGCGTAGCATATCTTTCCGTAATCGACTACATTGGCAGCATAACTCGTAACCCCGCCAACGACATTCCCTATCCTTTCAGCGAGAACATCCTCGTTTCCGATGCCGTTCTGAACTGTGCAAACTATTTCCGTCTTCCCTTCTAGCTCCTTGGCCGCTATAGCTGTATCGTAGCTCTTCACGGTTACGAAGGTTACGTCAGCTTTACAGGCTTTATTGCGGACATCAACAGGAACAAAATCTTCGATAAGCCCGGTTATCCGAAGTCCTTTCTTTAAAGCTTCGAGCTGCTTACCCCTTGCAATGAAAGTTACGTCATAGCCGGCTTTCTGAATCATGTATCCAAGGAGGCACCCTATCGCCCCAGCGCCGAACACCTGAACCCTCATGGAAACAACTCCTCAAGTTTTGCTTCTATCTCCCGATGTGAGAAGGGCAAAAGGGGCATGAAAACAGGCATTCTTCTTTTTTTCAAAACTTCTAGATAATTTGGAATCTCTTTGGCAGTTACTTGGCAAAAAATGGCTGGATAATCCATTTCAAATGCAGAAAGCAGCACATCTTCCAAGCTACCCTCCAGTTCAACGACTCCAACGGGGCGATAGCATGCATATCCCTCTACGGCCTTTTTAACTTCCCGGCTATCAACATCAACGTCGCATCCCCGCCTGAGAGCGTACCATGCTGCAAGCTTCCCTATTGCCAAAACCCTCTCCTGAGTGCCAACTGGCAAACCGCCGTACCCCCTAAAGATTTCCGTGTATACGTACGCGTACCTCTCCCTTACTTCAATGAAGATCTCCACATCTGGATTATCGAGGTCTACCCTTGCCCCAGTGGCCTCTTTTACCGCATTTCCAGCTATTCTTGCGACATCCATAGATGTAAAGCTGTGTGTTCCCGCTCTCCTTGCCCTGATTGCAAAGCTACCCCTTAAACCTTCTGCTGCTTTAACCGCAAACTTCGCAATCTCGTCAATTTCCGCTTCACATCTCGCAGCAACGCTTGTAGAAACTACACCAAAGACTTTGGCTATCCTTTTTGCCACGTCTTTACTTCCTGGTTTGATGAATATTCTACCCCATTCTCTTTCAATAGTTCCCTCAAGACCCTCGTACTTCATAACCCTCCTTATGTTACCCACAAGCACGTTTTCGAATTTTTTTCTCAATCTTCCCTTGAGTCCAAGTTCGCCGTAGCGAACGATTACAACATCCACAGAAAAACGAGTACTCGAAGGTTAATAAAACAAACTGCCAAACCACTCTTCACCACTCCTTAGTTCTTTAGATTTAGAGTCTTTTCAACGAAAGTATCGTTTCCTAATTTATAATAGCCTCAGCCTCCCAATTCCTCACTTAAACTTTTAAAGGAGAAACCTAGTCCTCAGAAGCCAATTGCAAGCATTCTTCGCTATCAACGTCCAAATAAATTATTTTCCAATTTTTCTCATCCATGCTTAGCGTTGACTTTCTTAACCTAAGCTCTTTAAAGCTATTCAAGATGTCGAATTTTATCTAAATTTACAAATGATTGAAGATAGTTACAAATTTATCAAGCTATTACTTATGATTGGTATGCGCGTAGAGAGTTACTCATTCGGGAGGATTAAAATTAACGGCAAGGTGTACACAAACGACGTCGTAGTTTCCCAAGATCGCGTTATTAACTCGAGTTGGTGGAGAAAAGAGGGGCATAACGTCCATCTTGAGGACATTCACGAGATACTGAACGCAAAACCGGAAGTTGTTGTATTCGGAACTGGGTCAAGCGGACTAATGAAGGTAAGTAAGGCCGTGATAGATGAGCTTAAGCAGAGAGGAATTGAAGTTATTCAGCAGCCTACCAGCCAAGCTGTGCAGACTTTTAATCGCCTCGTGGAAGAGGGTAAAAAGGTCGTCCTAGCTGCACATCTTACTTGTTAGTATTTTATAAATAAAAAATATTACGTCTCAGTAGTTCTACTCGTTATGGTTGATAACCACCCTCCGGGCCAATTAACCAAGTGGGGTTTCGAGTATTAAATTTTGCTCTCGTTTCCTACGGAATATAGATAAACCTAAGATACGACTATTCGTTAAATGAGAATCAAATGCAGGCTCGTTGAAGAGGGCTTTAAGCGAGGGAGTTGCTTGGTTACTTACAAGGATAGGCAAGATTTTCGCATGTAAGTTAACACTCCGCTACGAAGGAGGTGTGCCCTATAGATTGATAACTTCTGCACACCTCTCTAGGCCTGAACATTATCTCTCAATTTACCAGTCCGGCCGCAACTGGAGTAGTAAAAAAAATGTCATTCCTAGTACTTCACGAGATATGCCAAGGGATGTTGGTACTCACCAGGCGATATAGCTAGGCTAGCTGAAAGTTACGCGTTTATCTATGAAGATGTTACGTACAAAGAACCAAAAGAAAGAGCGACCCATTTTCATGCTTCAGACCTTTGCAAGGGTTGTGGGACTTGCGTGAAGGTTGAATACTATCCAAAGATGGCAAGTTCGTGGATCGCTACTTCTTAGTTCCAACGGGAAAAGGTCAAAGTATTGTCCCAGAAAGCTGAAACCAGAACAAATAGTTTTATCCCGCAAGGATTCGGGCCAGCAAGGAACATAGTAGCATTTACCGGCGGTGATTTAGCATGTCACCCAGAATTCTACGCCAAGTCTACAGAGAAGATCAAGGAGCTTGATATAGATTTGTGTGTTTTGTTCGAAACTAACGGCTATGGCCTGACACCAAAAAATCTGGATTTGTTTAAAAAAGCCGGAATAGATTCGTTTTGGCTGGTGAGGAATA
This sequence comes from Archaeoglobales archaeon, assembly GCA_003663055.1. GTDB lineage: Archaea > Halobacteriota > Archaeoglobi > Archaeoglobales > Archaeoglobaceae > Archaeoglobus_C. The sequence continues at coordinate 4,368 of QMZF01000093.1, forward strand.
TTTGGCTAAGAAGATCGAAGAATTGAGGAAGGAGGATATTATTATTTCATTATTTAAGTTTAATAATTTTCTCCAACCTCAACCTCAAAGACGGATGTGTTTCTGGCAACGGCTGATTTAAGACAGTTTGAGGATGCATATATTTGAATACTCTCCAGATTATTGCTTTCAAAACTTGGAAATAGGAAAGTTTGTCCAGTTCAAACGAATCTGAGAATTCGATAACAGAAATTGCATTTTCACACCCTTTCAAACTGCTGTAAATGTGAAGTTTTATAAGAGCTTGAGCTTTTGGTTTGAATCCTTAAAAAGAATATAATTTTAAGGATTCTCAAAATTTTTTAAAATACTTTCGCTTTATAATTCTAAAGCGAAGGTAAGACATCTTACAAATTATTCTATTGCTTAAAAAAATTGCAAAAATTTTTTATTCCTTTAAATTCTTTCAAGACTTAAAATAGGATAAAAAGGCGTTAGGGATTCAATAATTCGAACAAACACGCCGGGGGTGGGATTCGAACCCACGCGGGCTTAGCGCCCACGAGCTCTCCAGGCTCGCGCCTTACCACTCGGCAACCCCGGCACGTTTCCTATGCAATGCTGCTGTGTTATAAATGTTATCGGTAGGAATTTATTCAAGGCTTTCGGTCGCTTTATATGGTCAGCTATAGCGATGTCGTTGATACGATCGTGGAGCTTTTCAGAGAGGCAGAAACCAGCCTTGGCGATGACGTTGTCAAAGCCTTGCGGGAAGCATACGATAGAGAGGAGGGCATTGCCAAAAATATACTAGAGGCGATCCTTAAAAACGTTGAACTCGCCAGAGAAAAAGGTATTCCGATGTGCCAGGATACAGGATTACCTGTTATCTTTGCAGAAGTTGGAAGGGAGACTAAACTCAACTTCAACCTGAGGGAAGCGATTACTGAGGGAGTAGTAAGAGCTACGGAAGAAGTACCCCTCCGCCCGAACGCTGTTCATCCCCTCACAAGAAAAAACTCCGGAGACAACACCGGAATGCACATGCCCCTGATTTACTTCGATATTATCGAGGGTAGCGAGCTTAGGCTAACAGTTATGCCAAAGGGGGCTGGAAGTGAAAACGCATCGAAAATAAAGATAATGCTGCCCGGAGATGCTGATAAAATCCCCTTATTCGTAGCAGAGGTCGTTAAGGAGGCTGGAGGAAAGCCGTGTCCACCAGTAATAGTCGGTGTTGGAATTGGTTCAACCTTCGATGGAG
>QMZF01000094.1 GCA_003663055.1 Archaeoglobales archaeon
ACAAGCGGGATATCGTTTTTGTCTACCTCGCTAAGCCACATCACTCCCATCAAGACCACCGTAGGCTAATTTCTCAGCGGGCTTTAAAAAGATTTCCTGAACATAATATGTTGACAGTGATTAAGAATTTCACATCGATTCGTTATTTGTTGAAGTGGTTGAATCGCAAGGCAATTAACAACATCAAAACCAGATTAGTATATTAAGCTATATAAGGCAAAGATTTATAACACCACCATTTTAGCATCGCCGATGAAAGTACTCGTCACCGATCCAATACCGGATGAAGCTATTCAAAGAATGCGCAGCGAGGGTTTGGAGGTAGATGTTAAAACAGGCATAAGCGAGGATGAACTCGTTTCAATAATTCCGGGGTATGATGCGCTGGTTGTGCGGAGTGGAACCAAGGTTACAAGGAGGGTGATAGAGGCTGCCAAGAACCTCAAGATAATTGGAAGAGCTGGTGTTGGTGTCGATAACATCGATGTTCAGGCTGCTACGCAGCATGGTATAACTGTTGTAAACGCTCCCGGTGGAAACTCTGTTTCTACTGCAGAGCACACGTTAGCACTTATTCTCGCCATGGTGAGAAAAATACCTCAGGCCGATAGGAGTGTTAAAGAGGGGAAGTGGGAAAGAAAGAAGTTCGTTGGCAGAGAGCTCAGAGGTAAAACCATAGGTGTTGTAGGGCTTGGTAAGGTTGGCTTTGAGGTTGCAAAGCGAGCTAAGGCATTAGAAATGAACGTTCTTGCATATGACCCCTATATAAGTGAGGAAAGAGCCAAGGAAGCTGGAGCAAAACTTGTAAGCCTAGACGAACTGCTGAAAAACTCGGATATAGTAACAATTCACGTTCCAAAAACAAAAGAAACGGAGAAGCTGATATCTTATGAGGAGATATCCTTAATGAGGGATGGGGCATACATCGTAAATTGCGCTAGGGGAGGCATAGTCGACGAGGAGGCACTTTACAAAGCTCTGAAAGAGGGGAAACTTGCCGGAGCAGCCCTTGACGTCTATGAAAAAGAACCTCCCAATCCGGACAACCCGATTTTCGCTCTTGATAACGTCGTTACAACTCCACACCTCGGCGCCTCAACGAGAGAGGCTCAGATCAGTGTTGGAATGATAATTGCAGATGAGATAATAAATATGGCTAAGGGATTGCCGGTAAGAAACGCGGTAAATCTGCCGAGCATAGAGGCGGTGGAATATGAGTACATAATGCCCTATTTAAGACTTGCAGAGAAGATGGGGAAAATTGCAGCTTCAAAACTCAAGGCTGTGAGAAGTGTAAAAGTAATCTTTCGGGGAAAGCTTGCCGAATACAAGACGGAATTTGTGACAAGAGCCTTACTCAAAGGTTTGCTTGAAGGTTTTGTCTCAAACATAAACCTCGTTTCCGCTTTGCCTGTTGCAAAGGAGCGCGGAATTTCTGTAGAGGAGACAAAAAGCGAGGCAGAGATTTATGAAAGCCTTCTCGAAGCTGAAATAAGTGACGGAAAACAAAGCATGAGCATTGCTGGTACTTGCTTCGGGAGGGAGTATCGTATTATCAGAATCGATCGCTATAAGGTAGACTTCGTTCCGGAGGGACACTACATATTTTCCCTACATGAGGATAAGCCAGGAGTTATAGGCAGAGTCGGCACGCTGTTTGGAAAGCACAATATAAACATAGCAGGCATGCTTGTTGGCAGATACGGCGGGAGGGGCGGTGTGCAGTTGATGCTTCTACTAGTCGACGATCCACCGAGCGAGGAGGTTCTAAAACAAATGGTACAGCTTGATGGAATAATTGATGCTGTTTACGTACATCTCTAGTTTTTACTAATTTCTTGCGATTTTATCAACCACATCATCACAGTTTGTCAAAGTATATATACTGCCAAATCAACGTGCTATGATGAGAAAAATCGTTGACTCAAAAGATAAAAAAATCATTGAAATTTTAAAAGAAGATGCGAGAACTCCATTCACGAAGATTGCCAAAGAGCTTGGCATAACTGAGGCTGCAGTTAGAAAGAGAGTTAAGAACCTAGAGGAGAGGGGTGTTATAAAGAAGTACACTATTGAAATTGATTGTACAAAGCTCGGCTACAACGTAACAGCTTTGACAGTGGTTGATACTAAACCCGACAGATTCCTCGATATTGCAAAAAGGTTGAAGGAGTACGATTTCACCTATAACGTTTACATTACCAGCGGCGATCATATGATAATGACCGAAATATGGGCAAAGAACAGAGAAGAGCTGATGAAAATACTCGTAGAAATCGGAGGGCTTGAAGGTGTAAAAAGAGTGTGCCCGGCAATTGTTCTGGAAAAGATAAAATAAAATTTTTTAAAAATATTAATCCTAGAGAAGCGGTTTTAGTATTATTGCTCCTTCAACTTTGAATTCCCGTGGATCTGCCTCCGTTCCTGGAATGGCTCCATAGTGCATTGGCACGTAGTATTTCGCTTGGATATCCTTTGCAGCTTCAACTGCTTCCTTTACATCCATCGTGTACGTCCCGCCTATCGGAAGGAGAGCTACGTCAACTTTTACGTTTTTCATTTCTGGAATTCTGTCGGTATCACCAGCGTGGTAGATTCTTACACCGTCTATTTCGACTATGTAACCTACTCCACCCTCCTTATGATACGGCTTATCGATGTTGTATGCTGGTATGGTTTCTATCTTCACACCCTTAAGTTCTACGGTTTCTCCTACTGATAGCTCACAGCTCTTGTATCCTTCAACAAAGCATCCCTTTGGGTAAACTACAACTGTGTCGTCGCCAGCCAGATTGGTTATCGACTTAATGTCTTTGTGATCAAAATGGTCGTGGGTTATGAGGATTATGTCCGCCTTTTCCAAACCCTTCGGAACTTCATACGGATCGATGTAAATTGTCACGCTCCCTTTTATTTTGAAACCCGCATGCTTGAGGTAGGTTATTTCTACGCCCCCGTATTTTAATGTGCTACCATCGACAACCTCGCTCATGGGATATTGTTAGTTTTCGAAACAATAAATAGCTTTAGGTTTTACATTTCGTTTGTGTTATAAAACTTTAATACCCTCAATCGCTTTTAACACGTCATCGTCGCTGAGTTCTCGAAAATCCTCATAGTAATCACCCACCGCAAAGGGAAAGAAATCTTGAACGTTTAACACTACAACTTCATCAGCGTGTTTTTTCAAAAGTTCAAAAGTATCGACAGGAGCACAGGGAGATGCGGCAATAATCTTTTTGGCGTTTTTCTTTCTGAGCAAGCCTATTGCGGCTATGGCAGTATATCCCGTGGCAAAACCGTCGTCAATTAGAAGAACAGTGTTTCCTGATAAGTCGGGAATTTCTCCTTTTCTGTACGTCCTAACTCTCCTCTTAACTTCCATTTTTACTTCATTGGCGACTTCCCTAATAACTTCCTCGCTTATACCTGCTCTTCTGACTATCCTATCGTTGAGATATACCGTACAGTCTTCAGCGATAGCACCAAAACCTGCCTCGGGACTCCAAGGTATTGGAAGCTTTCGAACACCAACTATCAGAAGGGGTTTCTTTCTAACCCTAGCTATTTCGGCTCCAACGATCACTCCACCTCGCGGAACAGCGGCAATTATATCGAATTCAACGTCGAGTTTCGCCAATTCTTTCCCAGCATGCGACCTATCACGATACCTCATAATGTTTCTATGCTCTCAAACTATAACTGCCTTTGCCATGTTATTTTTCTACCATTTCAATTCCTAACTCTCAACCAAAGCTTTTGCAATTATCGGAGCTACACTAACATAGCTAATCGGGCTTGGAACTGTATCCGTTCCGATAACTTCCTCCGCCCCATTCTCGAATATTCTCCTGAGCGCATCGGCAGCGAGAACGGGATGTGTGCACAGGACGTATATCTTGCCACAACCGATCCTTTTTAGTACTTTTATCGCCTGCACAACTGTTGAACCTGTGGCAATCATGTCGTCGACTATTATGATGTCTTTTCCTTGAGCTTCATGAGGGGCAGACTCTATTATGACATTTTCGGCATCCACTCTTATCTTTTTCATATAATAGCAGTCTATACCAAGCTTTTCTGCAACAATAGATGCCCACCTTAACGCTTCTTCATCGGGAGCTATAACAACCGGGTCTTTGACATCAAAGTTTTCCGCGTACTTGGCGAGTTCCTCCATGGCCGTCAAGTTCACAACTTCAAAGGGAAATTCGGGGATCATGTCTTCCAAATGGAAATCAACGACGTACATGCGATCAAGGCATGAGAATATCTTTGCTATTGCTTTAATCGGAAAAGCCTCACCCCTTATTGCTCTTTCCCTTGAGTACGGGAGATACGGGAAGACAGCAAACACCCTTTTCGCTCCGTACTCTTTTAGAGTTTCGGCGAGGAATAGGGATTCCATTATCATCTCGTCTGGGTTATGGGCGAGGGAGTTAACTATTACAACATCTCCGGTAATTTCTCCAGATACTCTTATGTACTTCTCTCCGTTGGGCAACTTTTCGAGCTGAGCATATCCAAGCTTGAAGCCTGTAAGGCGCGACAGCTTTACTGCCAGCAAGCCTTGAGAGCCGGGTATCAGCAACATAGGAGCACCTCCCCAAAAATATTAGTCTTTACTAATTCCTCTGTCTTTGCCACGGAAGTATTCAAGAATTTCGATCGGTATAGGTAGGATTATGGTTGTGTTCTCCTGTCCTGCTGCCTCGTTTACAGTCTGAAGCACTCTGAGCATCATTGCTGGTTTGCTTTCTGCAAGAATTTCTGCAGCTTCTCTGAGCTTCTTCGCAGCCTGCAGCTCTCCATCCGCTCTAATAATTTTAGCCCTTCTTTCCCTCTCCGCTTCCGCCTGCATTGCCATTGCCCTCTGCATGTCCTTAGGCAACTCAACGTCCTTTATCTCCACAGCCGTTACTTTTATTCCCCATGGATTAGTTGCCTCGTCAATTATCTGCTGGAGTCTGACGTTTAGCTTATCTCTTTCTGAGAGCACTTCATCGAGTTCCGCCTGTCCTATGACACTTCTGAGAGTAGTCTGGGCAATTTGAGCTGTTGCGAAGCGATAATCGAAAACCTCAGTAACGGCCTTTTCTGGATCAACTACTCTGTAGTAAACAACTGCGTTAACTCTAACTGTTACGTTGTCTCTTGTCACAACTTCCTGCGATGGCACGTCGTAGGTTACAGTCCTTAAATCAACGATGACCATGCTTTCGAGGATTGGTATTATAAAGAACAGTCCCGGTCCTCTCGCCCCAACAAGCCTGCCAAGCCTGAATATTACGCCCCTTTCGTACTCCTTAACAACCCTTATGGCAGACAGCAGAAAGAGAATTACGACAACGGCTAGTCCTATAAGTATTAAATTCGAGCCCAGGTTCATACCTTGACTTTGTACAATTTATATAAATAGATTTGGAACGTTGGGTATTTTCATACCTTACATCTCATACTTTGTAACCTATGACTTCTCACTCACTTCAAGATTTTACGAACGGACACTAGGAGCCAGATGAAGGTTAAGCTAATTGCCGCAATTGGGGCATTTGCTGCTGCCCCTCCCGTCCGCAAGTCCGAGAATTTGAACATTAAC
>QMZF01000095.1 GCA_003663055.1 Archaeoglobales archaeon
GCAGAATAAAAGGTGATAGCAGTGTGTCTAGCAATTCCTGGCAGAGTGGAGAGCGTTGAATATCCATTTGCCATCGTTGACTTCAGCGGGACAAAAAAGAGGGTAAGGATAGACCTCGTTGACGATGTAAAGCCTGGAGAATACGTTCTCGTTCACGTTGGCTTTGCAATCCAGAAGGTTGATGAGGAGGAGGCGAAGAAGATAGAGGAGATGCTTGCAGAAATTCTTATTGAATAATTGAGGGTTACAATGATCTCACTGGAGAAAGTCAAGGCAGGCATAAAAGAGCTGTCAGCAAAGATAAAAAAGGAGATGGAGAGCGAAGAGGAAATAAGAATAATGCACCTCTGCGGGACACACGAAGACACTATAACTCGATATAACCTTCGAAGCTTGCTGCCTGAAAACCTCAAACTTCTCAGCGGGCCCGGCTGCCCTGTCTGCATCATCCCCGATGTGGACTTGCAGATGGTTTTTCACCTTATCCAGAACGCGAACATCATCCTTACAACCTTTGGAGACATGGCGAGAGTGCCGTTCGAGGGCAAATCTCTGTTTTACTACAAGTCGAAAGGCTGTGACATAAGGATCGTTTACAGCGTTTTCGAGGCCGTTGAAATTGCAAAGCAGAGCGATAAGCCCGTGGTGCACTTCGGAATTGGCTTCGAGACGACGATGCCTTCAACCGCTCTGGCTATCCTCGATGGTGTCGAAAATTTCCACGTCTTCTCCTCGCACCGCTTCTTCATTCCCGCCATGGAGCATCTGCTTTCTCTCGGCGAAGCGAAGATTGATGGCTTCATAAACCCAGGGCATGTTTCAACAATAGTCGGTGTTAAGGCTTACGAACCGATAAAAGAGAGGTACGGGGTTCCGCAGATAATTGCCGGATTTGAGCCTTATGACGTTATGCTTGCAGTTTATCACCTCGTTAAGGCCATAAGGAATGAAGAAAAAGCGCTTCTCAACGAGTACACGAGGGCCGTAAAGTACGAGGGCAATGTAAAGGCTCAGCAGGTCATGGACGAGGTTTTCGACAGGCAAGACTGGGAATGGAGGGGCTTAGGTGTTGTGCCAGCGTCGGGAGGAGCGATAAGGAAGAAGTACGAAGATTACGATGCGATGAAGGCGTTCGAGGACGTTTTTAAGGATTTCGAGCCGAAAGAGGATGCAAGGAAGAAGGTTTGCAGGTGCGGGGAGGTGCTGAGGGGACTCATTACGCCTTCAGGCTGCCCGCTCTTCATGAAGGCCTGCACACCCAAAGATCCGATAGGGCCGTGTATGGTAAGCTTTGAAGGAACTTGCAACATCTGGGCAAAGTATGGTGGATATAGGATTTAGTGTTAGGATTTTCTATGAGATTCTATGGAGACTTATTGTCAGCAGAAAAAGACATGCGATTGATTGTGCTTTTAGTAATACGAGATGATGGGGAAATTGCCATCGCTCCAGAGTCGAAAGCTGATGAAGTCAAAGCTTTGAGGGCAAAGAGGCTACAGACTGATCACGTCTTACGATGTTCTATCAGCCTACTCATCGGACCTCGATGCTATAGAGGTTCAAAGCAGCGGGATTTGAGTTTTTAGTATCTAACCACTCGTAGTTATCGAGAAAGAGCGCACCAAATACGCAAGACGTTGAGCTGCAAGAAAAATACGAACAGCGGACTTCAGAAATTTTTGAATTAAATTCATTGACTAAAGGACACTTCTAATTGCTTCAATATTTGCATCAACCTCAATGGGCTTACCGCAAGCCCTTATGACCGCTTCAGGATCCTTCAGCAAGTGTCCAGTTGTTATGCAGACGACTGTTTCGTCTTTCTCAACCACTCCTTCAGCCACGAGCTTTCTCAAACCTGCAACGCTCGCAGCGCTTGCTGGCTCGACACCTATGCCCTCCTTTGCCGCCAAATCTCTCTGAGCCTTGAGTATTTCTTCATCGCTTACCTGCGTTGCCGTGCCTTTCGACTCGTATATTGCCCTCAAGGCCTTGCGGGCGTTAACGGGCTGGCCAATCCTTATCGCTGTTGCAATCGTTTCCGGCTTCAATACAGGATCTATGTCCTCTTTACCATCCATAACGGCCTTGTAAATTGGATTTGCCCCTTCAGCCTGCACACCCGTCATTTTTGGAACCGAATCAGTCAGACCGAGTTCCTTCAGCTCTTTAAATCCCTTGTAGATTGCTGAGATGTTGCCTGCATTACCCACCGGCAGCACTACTCTGTCTGGCACGCCTATTTCATCGACAATCTCGTAAGCTATGGTTTTCTGCCCCTCAAGCCTGAATGGATTAACGGAGTTGAGCAAATAGAACCCCTCTTCCTCGCTTATCTGCCTAACGAGAGCAAGCGCTTCATCAAAGTTCCCTTTAATCCCGATTACTTTTGCTCCATGCATCAAAGCCTGAGCAACCTTACCTAATGCCACTTTGCCTGCCGGAAGCAAGACGTAGGCCTTTAAGCCAGCTCTTGCAGCGTACATCGCCATAGATGCAGATGTGTTGCCGGTTGATGCGCAAGCAACAGCTTTCTTGGCAAGTTCTATTGCCTTTGTAACTCCAACTGTCATGCCTCTGTCTTTAAAAGAGCCAGAGGGGTTTGCTCCCTCGTGCTTAACGTAAACCTTACACCCAAGTTCCTCTTCAAGCTTAGTTGCGTGGTAAAGAGGTGTTCCACCCTCTTTAAGCGATATGGGCTCTATTTTAACTGGAAGGAGACAGCGATACTTCCAGACTCTAAGATTACTACCATCAAATTCGAAGTCGATCTCAATCGTATCAAAGTCTATGGCAACTTCAAGCAATCCGCCACACTCACACGTGTATACATCTTCCCTCTCGTATTTTTTACCGCAGTCGATGCATCGAAGGTAGTATTCCATAAAAGCCTGTCGTTGTGAAGGTATTTAAGCTTGCGCATAAGCACTTTCGCTCCAGCCAAAAGAGAGATTAAGCTTTGCCCCAATGTTTTATCGTGAAGCTTCAAACGATTGCGAGGCTTGCAGCCGAAAGCAGGTTTGATGTTTGCGGGAATTGCAGGTTTAACGCTCGCAGTTTGGTCTATGTGGCGAAGGGTAAGCGCAAGATCAGGTTGTTTAAAGCTCTGCTTTCAAGCAAATGCAGGTTTGATTGCACTTACTGCCCCAATCCGTGGAGGAAAGGTGTTTCAGTAACCCCCGAGGAATTCGCCAAAGCCTTTCTAAAATTAAAAAAACTTGGACTTGCTGATGGCGTTTTTGTTAGCTCTGGAATGTATTCAGATCCTGAAAAAGTGATGGAGGACATAATCAAAGCTGGGAAACTTATAAGGAAGGAATTTGGGGGTTACATTCACTTGAAGATCGTGCCGGGAGCAAGTAGAGAGCAGATAAAGCAGGCGATTGAGGTTGCGAACAGGGTTAGCATAAACATAGAGGTAGCAAAGCCATCGATGCTCAGTGAAGTGGGTAGTGTTAAGAGCAGACACGACATATTGAGGAGGGAGCGCTGGATTTCAAGCGAAGTGAGGAGGCTTAAAAATGTCAGCCATACCACGCAAATTATAGCTGGACTTGGCGAGAGCGATGCGGACGTTATCTCCTGTATGAAAAAGCAGTACGAGGAGTATGGAGTGGCTAGATTGTACATCTCTCCCTTCACCCCCGTTAAGGGTACACCGATGGAAAATAAGAGGAGAGAGAGCGGGAAAAGGGTTGCAAGGCTTTATAGCGTTGACGCGCTCATAAGACTTTATGGATTTGATGTGAATCGGGTTATGGACATTCTTGAAGATTCTATGCTAAAAGGCGACCCAAAGGTCTTGCTTGCGGAGAAATTTGGAATAAAAAAGCCGATCGATTTGCCAGGCGTTGGTTTAAAGGCTGCGAAGCTTATGGAAAAGGGCTATAACCTTGCAGATTTAAAAAGAATGGGTTTCAACATAAAAAAAGCAGTGCCGTATGTTGAAGGGCAAAAGAAGCTATTGGACTTCATAGAAGTGTGATTTTCAAAAGCTAATATCAAAGCCCAATTATGGTTAAGTGCATAACATATTAAACTTATCTTCCAAGAACTTCCCAATCCAGCTTTTTGCAAAAGATATCGACTCTGTCAACTTTTTAAAAGATTTAGCAATCGTCTCCTTAAGTTCTTCCAAATTTAGCGGAGATGCTTCAGAAACAAATCTTTTAACACTCTTCCAAATATTTTCAGTTGGATTTAAGTCAGGAGAATATGAAGGAAGATAAACCAGTGCAATATTCAGTTTCTCAGCCTCCTCTCTTACCTTCTTGGCATGATGCGTCTAAAGTTATCCAGAACGATTACAATTCTTTTCTCAGGATTAAGATCTCTGATTTTCCTGAGAAAAGTTACAAAGTCTTCAGCTCTGTTACTTTCAGAAAACTCTATCAAGCTTTCCCCGTTTATGGTATAGAATCCCACAACTTTAGCTTTAACATAAGTGGCAACCCTTCTAACAGGCTTACTGAAACTCCAGAGTCTTGCTGTATTCGCGTTAGCTTCAACTGCCATTTCATCGAATCCTATGATATCATCGCAGATTTTAGCTTCACTTAGGTTTTTTAAAGTCTTTTCAGCATTTTCAGGTTTTCTGTAATCTTTTTGATATGGTTTTGCGTACTTCATTCCAAAAGATTTTAGAATTCTCCTGACCTGCCATGAAGAATAGTTAACTCCAAACTCCTCTTCAATGAGTTTCTGAACTTCTTTCGTTGTCCAGGAATCCTTTTTCTTTAGCATTTCTCTGAGTTCTTTCTTTTGCTCTTCTGTAAGTTTAGAAGGTCTTCCTCCTCCAAATTCAGGAATTAAGCCTTCGTAGCTGCTAGAATTCCATCTTTTCAGCCATGCATAGCCTGTTGCTTTAGTAACTCCTACTAGGTCATAATCAAATTAATTGAATGCTTTGTCAATAAAGCTAGCATAGAATAATACACGATAAAAATTAAATTCCAAATAAAACCAGCGTATGCTAGAGGAATACAAATGAAAAGCTTGTAAGGAGAGAAATTTTATTCAATACAATTCATAGAAAATCAGGAACTCGATTCAACAAAAATTATTTATGTTTCTGTTTTTAAAATTTTACTGCTCTTTGAGGTTATAGTCCTATTCGGGCTCTAACTTTTGTTAATTTTTAAATTACATCTTACTAAAAATGAGATAAAAAATATGGAATTGTATTATTTTGCTCTTTTATTGAATTAAGAAAGTACCTATAGAAAATCCAATAAACATCCTGAAGATCTTAGCCAAGGAGGCAAAGAAGCAAAGAAACTTTGATAGATTGAAGAGAAGAATGCGTTAAGATGGGCTGTTGAAACCGTTTTATTCTTCAAGAGATGCTTTGGTTCTTTTTCTGCAAGGAGGGATTGCATGCTAAAGATTGTAGCAAAGGTGTGGATATACAATTCTGAGGGTTGTTCTCTGCTGAAGGATTGTTTAGAGTAGATGAGAGAGGTTAAGTATTCGACAAAGCATTGTTAGAAAATAACCACTGAAGAAAATAATCAATTATAATTGTAATAATAAGTCACATCAGTCCTTTTTCAAAAAGCTTAAATATTGTCCAAA
>QMZF01000096.1 GCA_003663055.1 Archaeoglobales archaeon
TTTCAATTCCAACTTTGAGACCAATACCTTCATAATCCTGAGAGTTCATCCAATTCACCTTGCTTTCAATGCTTTGAACGACTTTTAACTGTTTTTGTATATTTTTCAGTTTCTGTTTCCGAGTTTTTGCTTTAATTTAGGACGCTTTTGGCACTTGAAGCGATCGGTTGGAAGTGCGTTTGGATTAGAAAGCTTAATGTTGCGTTCAGCATGTTTATCCTAAAATATTTATAGCTCTATAGCTCTATAGCAACATATGCCTACTACAATTCAAATCAAGGAGGATTTGCTGAAAGTGTTAAATCGCTTGAAGAGAGAATACAATGCCAGATCATACGACGAAGTAATTAGAGAATTGATAAGGAGGGCTAAGAGACTCGACAAATCTTATTTCGGTGCTTTTCCAAAGCTAAAATCATTTGAGAGGGAGGAAATTGACCGTTTTGATTGATTCCTGGGCTTGGATCGAATACTTCAGAGGAAGCGAAGCCGGAAAGAAAGCCAGAGAATACATTGAGGGTGGGGAAGAGTTGTTAGTCAGCACGGTAAATCTGGCAGAGATTTATCGATGGTTTTTGAAGTACTACGATGAGGCTTCGGCTGAAAAGGCAAGAGGAATCATAAAGAGGCGCTGCGTAATCATCGATGTGGACGAGGAAATAGCTGTTAAAGCGGCTAAAATCAGACACGAAATGGGATGGGGCTTGGGAGACTCGATCATCTATGCCACCGCCAGGAGGGAAAATGCTAAGGTTCTAACGGGTGACGAAGACTTCAAAGGGGTGGAAGGCGTGATTTACATTGGGAAGTAAACTGTGCATCAGATTCAGCTTTGGTTACCTCTTGAACGACCCTCTCTACATCCCACACCTCTGTGTTTTCAGGCATGCGTTCGAGCACATCCTCGCGTGGAACGATGAGTATTCTTCGAGCATCAAATTTACTCAAGTTATCCTCTATTTTAGATATCTCGTTCCGTTTAACGGTATTCTTCCACTTAACTTCTGCAACAACCTTGATCTGCTTAAAATCCGTAAGGGCAATGTCTACGTCAAATTCCTTTGTTATAATAACACCTTTCTGCAACCCGAAAAGCTTGGCCAAGAGATTTCTGAAGAACTGCTCGACATGCTTTGGTATGAGCTCATCCACGACTTTTTTAACCTGCTCTTCTGAAATTTCAACTTCGGAGAAGGTGTACTTCTCGTCAAGGTAGCAGTAGGCATCGAAGACGGGGGAAGAATGGTTGTAGTGGAACTTTCTTGCGTTTACAACCGGCACCTTTTCCATCAGCCCCATATTTACCAAGTTCTTCAGGTAGGTATGCAGGTATCCGGGGTCGTTTTTGGGTATAACTTTTCTTGAATAAAGAACGTCGGCTATCTCTGTTGTTTTGTTCTTTCCGTCGGAAATTGCTCTCATTATGCTCTCATAAACAACTGAGAGTTCCCTTTCCTCTTCTCTGAATATCTCTCCAATAAGCCGCGGTACGGTCAATCTACTTTCGTGAAATACGCTCGCCAGGAATTCTCTAACTGGTTTTCGGAATTTGCTGGCAAGCCAAGGCTCTCTCAGGTACGTTGAAGCCTCTATCAAATCTTTACCCTTGAGGTGTTTTAGTAGAGAGATTATTGCGTCTCTCTCATCTACAAGCGAGAACCTGAACTCCGAGAATAGACCAAGGATAGGGGAACCAAGCTTGAACAACTTATTAATTGACCACAGCATGGACGAGATAAGGATTAATTCTCCTTTCTCTCCGGTGTAGTGGAGAAAATCAAGAAACTCGGGTGGCAATCTGTGGAATTCGTCAACAACAACTCTCTCCTTTCCAAGGATTCTTTTAAATATCTCAAAAAAGGTATCGTAAGTTAGCATTTTGCCATCTTCATCGATTACTACTCCATCACGCCGTACAAAGAAATATTCGTCCCACTCTGTGAAATTCTTGACAAAAAACGTTTTGCCCGTCTTTCTCCTTCCGTAAACGAGCTTCCAATCTCCTAATTTTTTCCACCTTCGAAGGTCTATGTTCCTAGTCAGTATGACCATAGTCAGTATATTTGCGATCATATTTTAAAATTTTTCTACTGCTTTAGACAAATACTTTCGCTGGATCAACCAACGCTTGCAAAGTTTTTATAAACGCATTGCAGAGCCAAAAGCGTGAAAATAGCTGTCGTGGGAGCTGGTCTTGCAGGATTAAGTGCTGCAATAGCATTGAAAGAATACGCAAACGTAGTGGTTTTTGAGAAGGAAAGCGTAGGGGGATTAGCTTCTTCCTACTGCCGTGGGTATTGCATAGAGAAGTTCTACCACCACTGCTTTAGGGGCGATGCAGCTCTGCTTGAGATGATAAGAAAGCTTGGCCTTTCAAGCAAGCTAATTTGGAAAGTCGCAAAGATAGGCTACGCCATAGGCGGAAAGATCTATCCCCTAAACACACCCTTTGAAATACTCCGCTATCCCCACATGAGCCTTGCAGATAAGGCTAGGCTTGCCATCTTCACGATTAGAAGCAGAAAGCGCGATTACACGAAGGCTGACAACGTAGGTGTTGTTGATGGCATAAGGAATGAGCTTGGTGAGAGGTTACTGAACAACTTCTTTATGCCCCTCCTAAAAGCAAAGTTTGGCGAGAGCTATTCGGAAGTCAGCTACGCGTGGCTTCTTGCAAGGGTCTCCATAAGGAGCAACAGGAAGTACAGCGGAGAAGAGCTCGGCTATCTTCGCCATGGCTTTCATCAGCTCGTGGAAAGGATGCGTGAACGCGTTGAAATAAGGAGTAAAGCTGCTAAAATAGAGAAGAGCGCGGGCTGGGTTGTGAACGGCGAGCGCTTTGATGCTGTAGTATACACGGCCCCGCTGCCATTACTCGATGAGAAGATAAGGAGGGCTGCTGGCATACCGGATGTGAAGTATCAGAGTTCTGTTTGTGCTCTCATTGGTGCTAAGGAGAGCGTTACCGAGGATTTGTACTGGACGAATGTCGACAGCTGTATATTTGGAGCGATCATCGAACACACGCACTTCATGCCCTTCGAAGACTACGGAGAACACCTGATATATCTTGCAAGTTATTCCTCGCCGTCGGGCTGGCTTTTCAATGCAGGAAGCAACGAACTCAAAAGACTTTACCTCAAGGACGTGGCAAGGTTTGGACTTAAGGGAAAAGACGTTAACTGGATCGAAATATTTAAAGCAAGGTACAGCGGCCCAATCTACGAGAAGGGCTACTTGAACAAGATAACACCCTACAAAACAGCTCTCAAAGGCTTTTATATTGCTGGAATGACTTCTAAGCCAAACTATCCAGAGAGAAGCATGAACGGCAGCATTAAAGCTGGAATGGAAGTAGCTGAAGTTATTAAGAGTGATTTGGGGTTGGTTTAGTATGTTCGTCGTTTTTAGATGCAGGAAGTGCGGTCGATTCCTTTATGCGGACGAGTCTGCTAAGACAAGAAAGTGCGTTTGCGGACATAAAAACGAGCTCAAGCGAGTGAAAAAGGTCGCAAGGGTTAAAAATGAGGCTGAAGCGAGTGAAGTCGTGAGGAAGCTCCAAGGCACGGGAACAGAATTCATCAGCTTGGATAAACTAAGGAAAACCTAGCTAAAAATGATAAAAACTAATTAAAAAAATAGAAGTTAGGTTCTGAGGGCGAGCTTGATGTCCTCAGCCTTAACGGTCTTCCTTCCTGCATGCTTTGCAACTTCGATGGCCTTTCTGGCTATCTGGGTTGCCCACTCCTCAAGGATTTCGGCCATTGCCTCCCTTGCATCCTCACTTACCCTTTCGGCTCCAGCCTTTCTTATCAATCTGTCAATTGGTGCAATGGGAAGTTCTCCCATCTATACTCACCTCCTCCAATAAGCTGGTGAGTTATTAAACATATATATAGTTTTCGTTTGAACTTCCACCATCTTGCTCAAAATTTTTGCAGAGCTAATATGGATGACTGGTGTAGCAATCTGACTAACTTAAGTGCCAAGCGTTCAAGAGTAATTCGTATTCACGCTGCCCTAAAAGAACACACAAGCATAACTGCCTGGGAATGAAAAAGGAGGAAAAATATAAATTATATCAAACAAATTTCAGACTCAAGTCTTTCTCCTTGTTTCTTATGGCTACGTTAATCAGCAGGGGTGTAACGCTTTCTACAAGTCTAGAAACTATAAGAGGACCTGCATCAAGTCCCCTTAAACCATCAATTTTGTTTACAATTTCCAGAACGATTTTTTTTGAGTCTTCGTCATCTCCACAAACAGGAACATCCCAGTCGAAGCT
Source organism: Archaeoglobales archaeon (assembly GCA_003663055.1). Lineage (GTDB taxonomy): Archaea > Halobacteriota > Archaeoglobi > Archaeoglobales > Archaeoglobaceae > Archaeoglobus_C. Next base: position 4,286 of record QMZF01000096.1, read on the forward strand.
TGCGTCGAGATTTGCAAACTTCTCAGCCGGAATCGTTTGGAATGCGGAAACAACTTTACTCTCTGAGAGTATCGAAGCTATTTTTTCTGCAGCCGATCCTTCTGGAGGGGGGCTGTAAAGGAGGAACTTTCCTCTCTTCTCCATGGGAACTACCGGAGACACGACTATCTTTCCAACGAGACAGTCTTTAAGACTTTCAGCTGTCTCGTATGCGTATTTGAAAGGTATTGTAAGAATTGAAACGTCTGCAAGCTTTGCAGCTTTTTCATTGCTCTCTCCCGTGATTTTTCCCTTCGCATCTCTTCCTTCTAGGCAGGCTTTGTATTCCTCTGCCTTCTGCTGTGCCTTTTCTACTTTTCTCGAACCAACTATGACATCGTATCCGGCAATTGCAAGGCGGAGAGAGAGCCCTATACCTATATGCCCAGTTCCGCCAAGAACTGCTATCTTCATGAGACCACCCTACGATCGTGAAACTAAAGTCTATATTAATTTATCATTTTGAATTCGCAAAGATTGCAATGGTAAAAGTTACAAAAAAGAAGTTAGGGATTTTAGAAGTTAAGATGGATAAAAATAAAGACCTTTGCCAAACTACTACTACGGGAAAAACTCACACCTACTGTCCTTAAAGAGACACACAAGATCACAAATGAGATATTCCAGCCAGCTTGTTGAAGCTCAAAGGATGCAATTTTAAACTGCAAAAAGATGAGAAGACTGAAAAGAGGCGTTAAATGAGCAGGTCAAAGTATTTAAATAAGGTACAGCATACTGATATTATGAGCATAGAAGCTGAGTTAGCCGACATAAAGAGGCTTTTAACCGAGATATCCCAAAAACTCAATGAATTAATTGAGGAAAAAGAAATTGCAGCCATGATGAAGCTGTCAGAAGTTAGTTTGAAAGATTTTCTCGAAGACGAACCAGATATTTACTCGATAAGGGATGTGAAGGTCAGATATAGATGAAGGGAAAAATAGTTCTCGTTCCGTTTCCATTTACCGATTTCTCTGCATAAAGCTCAGACCTGCGCTGGTTTTGTACGAAGGAGATAGAGATGTGGTTGTAGCGTTTATTTCGTCAAAAATTCCACCTCAACCAACAGAGTCGGATGTGATAATAACTAAAAACCATCCAGAATTTCCACTGACAGGATTAAAAGTCGATTCCGTAATAAAGCTTGATAAAATAGCTACACTTTCAAAGAACCTAATCATTGGTGAAATCGGAGAGGTTGGAACCAAGGAACCAAGCTATTTTTAAGAGTGCTCGATTTCGTCAACAAA
>QMZF01000097.1 GCA_003663055.1 Archaeoglobales archaeon
CACGTACTTCATCGGAAATGCCATTTCATGGGGCAGGTAGATTGCCTTGGTTTTATCCATTCCGTAGTTGAACTCGTTTGGCCTCTCAGCCGGACAAGCTTTGACGCATTCTCCGCATGCCGTGCAAGCATCGGTTACAAAGCGCGGATTTATCCTGATTGAAACCTCGAAGTTCCCGGGCTCGCCGCTGATCGATTCGACCTCTGCGTTTGTGAAGAACTTCAGGTTTGGCAGGTTTTTGAGCCTCTTGAATAGTATCTCCAAACCGCAGTATGGTGGACAGAGCTTTGGAAAGTAGCGCCACAGCTGGGCAACTCTTCCACCGAGATATGGATTCTTTTCAATGAGGTACACATCATAGCCCGTCTCTGCTGCTTCGATAGCCGCAGTTAAGCCTGTGATTCCCCCTCCAACAACGAGTATTCCAGTCATAGCAACTCCTCCAGAACAAGACTTGGGCATAAAAAGAGGTTAATAAAGTTATCGGAATTCTTGGGCAGAGCGGGCGGATTCAACACCTTCCATAAAGAGTTTAATGTATTCATCCCTGCTAGCTCCAAGGTAGTCCTTCTCACTTACACCTCTCCAGTAAAGACTGAAGGATGGATCCCTAGGATACCTGCTCAGCTTTATTATGTCAGGCGATGTAAATGGAACACCAAAGTAAAAATCCAGAAAATCCTCATCTCTGATCTTCTTTCTGACAAACCTTGTTACGTCAAGAAAGACCACTTCGTTATCTCTAAGCATAAGCTCGTAGTCGTCCCATGGCTTATAGATATATCCAGCCTTGTTAAGCTTGTAGAGTATTTTTGAGGTTAGGGGGATACACTTCTTTGCACCCTCTTCATCAATAAAAATGTCTCCCTCCTTAAAATCTGATAGGGGTTTACCTCTAACCCATTCCTGAAGCATTAGCTCGTCCTCCACCATTATCGGTTTTGCTACGTTGTTTGGAAACTTTTTATAGACATCAATGGCATTCCTCCAATGGTTTTTGAAAGAGGTAATGGGTGAGTTTGGGGAGAGCAGGTTGAGGGCAAAGTTGAATTTTCCTGAATTGGTTAGGGCTTCAAGCTTAAAAACGTAATACCTGATCCAAGCCGAAGCCAAAGAAATCGTAAGCTCCTTAACCTCGGAATTAACTTCGTTTTCTATTGCCTCAACCACGCCATCGATATGTTTGCATATCTTTTCTCTGATTATTCTCGCCCTTTCCTCCGGCTTTGGCGCAAAGAGAGCTACTCTTAACAGTGGGACACTTATTCCCCAGGATGTTACACAATCGGATGCAATGTTTTCGCTAAACCTCACCCTCCTCATAGGGGAAGTAATAGAATTCTAAGTTTGCCTGCTTAACAACCTTGTACATACCGATCGTACCACAGTCACGACATCTAACGATAAAAACTTCGGCGTCGAATTCGGCCCTCTTCCTTTTGAATTTCCCCTTTCTTTCTTCAAGTACTTCAGCTTTATGTTTTTTTCCATCGTTACATATTGGACAATCTATTTCGATATCCATTGAATCGGCTTGTTTTTTCGATTCTTAAATCTTTCCATAATGCATGTCGACAAGTTTTGCTCAGCAATCGCTTTGTGGATTCCAGTTTTGAGGATATTGGCATTTCTGAGGTTTTCAGCTTCGTTTGCCCAAAAAGTTTTTAAAACAAGCGGTAGGCAGATTTTCATGAAAATTGTAGAAGAGGTTGGCAGGCTTATAAAAGAGGGAAAACCCCTTGAAGCGCTTGAGTTTTTAAAAGAGAACTCTTCCGATGATGTGAGAAGTGTTATAGAAGAACTTTTTAAGGATCCAACCAAAATTAAGGAGCTGGAGGGGACTTGGAGAGCTTTAGTGGGTTTAGCATTCTTTTCCTATAACTCGATGTCCCTTTCCGAAGAGCCTTTTGATAGAGAATCTGTAGTTTCATGCTTGATTTCATCGGTTAACGCGGTAAAGTTGAGTAGAGAATTAGGGCTGAATTATCTTGTTCCAAAGTTCCTTAGGATCGGTGCCAAATCGCTGATAGTTATGAAAATGAATGACAGGGCTGAAAAATTTTATCTCGAAGCAGAAAAAATTGCCAGAGAACTATCAGATTTGGAAGAGCTTGCAGAAGTTGAGAATGATATAGCCCTCTTGTACTACAGCGAAAAAAGGTACGAAGAAGCCTTGCCAAAAATACAGATCTCTCTTGAAATAAGGGAAAAAATCGGGAATAAAGAGAAGTTGGCAGAATGCTTGATTAATGCCGGGGAAATATACAGAAAAGTTGGAGATTATGCTCTTGCGGAGGACAGCTTTAAGAGGGCTGAGGAGATTTACAGGGAGCTGGTCAACTTCGATAGATCTTATAAGTTTGATCTGGCTATAGCTCTCAGTAACCTTGGAACGTTTTATAAGGCAAGAAGGAGGTATGAGGAAGCGGAAAGGATGCTGAAGGAAACCCTCGATTTGTTCGAGGAACTTGAGACCAAGGACAAAAACTTTGGACAGTTTGTGGCTGCATCCCTAAAGCACTATGGAGATCTGAAGAAGGAGATGGGTGATTACAAGGAAGCTGAGGAGTACTACAAGATGTCGGCCGACAAGTTTAAAGAGGTAATGTACGGCAGGATGAAGTACTGAGTTATGTATTAGCAGTAATTGACTATTGATTGTTTGAAATTTCTAACTTTTTGAAATTCACATCTTTAAGTTTTTTTCGACCAGTGATTCTGTTGAATTTTTCAGAAAGTAGCCAGCCTCAAAATCGACCTTAAGCTGACTGGAACGAGTTTCTAGATTTTAATTAAATTGTTATACATTTCTCAAAACCAGCAATTCTCACTAAGCATTGATTGGTATCATGAAATACTAAAAAACAAAAAAGAGTTAAAAATTTTATAACGTATATTCGACGATGTGTAGGACTGGTGTCTTGTCGAATACCCACTCGTTCTTCTCTGGGTCGTATCTGCCGAGGGTGAACACGTGCCAGTTCTCGTCGTCGAGTTCTGGGAAGTCCGTTCTGTAGTAGTAGCCTGGGAACCTTGTTTCCTCTCTGAAGAGCATGAACCTCACGTGAGCCTCAGCAGTCCAGATCCTGTGCCAGAGCTCCCAAGCTCTCATGAGTTCGTGCAGGTCTCTTGCAGCGATGTAGTTCTCCCAGTCCTCCTTGAGGAAGGCCAGAAGTTCGAGAGCTCTCTCAAGCATGGCCTTGTTCGTCTGGTACAACATCGAAGCTCCGGCAGCGTACTCGTCCATTATCTTCTGTAGCCTAACGAGTCCCTGCCACGGGAAGAAGAAGTACGGGCTGACGTTTTCATCCGTCGTCTTGTCCTTGTTTTCGATGTATCTCTCCATTGGTGCAAAGCACTTCTTCTTGAGCTCCTCCACCTTTGCATCGTCAATTGCGGGATCGGGCTTCTGCTCAACCACATACCTCACTGCTGCCTTTGCTGCAAGTCTGCCTTCTGTGAATGAACCGCTTGAGAACTTGTGTGGATTTGCTCCCGCGCAATCACCGACCGCAAACAAGCCCTTAACTGTTGTCATTCTGTTGTATACGAACGGGAAGTACTTCTTGTACTCCTCTGGCATGAGATCCTCTGGTCCACAAACCCAGAATCCCGCTTCACCACTGTGCGAACCCATGATGTAGGGTTCTGCCATAGCAGCCTCAGACGGCTTCTCCTGTGGATCAATGTTCTGGCTTGCCCAGAGCAATGCCTGGCTTACTGTCATGTCAAGGAAGTCTTCGAACGCTTCATCGTATATCTTCTTAGCCTTAGCTTTGTCTCCGGCAGCCAAGGCCTCCATAGCTTCTGGCGTATCCATAAAGATCGGTGCCTTACCCTGCATAACCTGGAGCAGTGCCTGGTGGTTTCTTAGCGGTGTCGGTATTGGTTGTGCAGTACCGTACGGCTTGTACTTCTCAAGCTCACTTGCAGTAGTTTCAATGTAAACCTCTCCGAACGCGTTCTTCGCCTTGCACTTGAAGAACAGGAACCATGCACCGACTGGCCCGTAGCCGTCCTTGAACCTGAATGGAATGAATCTGTGCTCAAACTGCGTTAGCATTGCTCCAGCTTTCAATCCCATGTAGTACCCACTTCCAGTGTCGAATATGGCATACCAAGTCCTTCCCGCTGCCTCACCAACGCTCCTTGGTCTGAACAGTAACGTTGCTCCTCCCGTTGCAAGAATTACTGCTTTTGCCTTAAACACGTAGAACTTTGGCTCTCTTACGCTGAACCCTACGGCTCCGGCAACCCTGGTTGGATCGTTTTTATCCAAAAGGAGCTCGATAATTGGTACTCTCTCATAGATGTTCTCCTCACCAAGTGCCATCTTTGTGGCTTCAGCAATAATGGGCTTGTAAGATTCTCCGTGGATCATTAGCTGCCATGGTCCCTCTCTTACCCACTTTCCGTCGGGGGTTAGCCACATCGGCAGACCCCATTTGTTGAATAGGTGAACCGTTCCGTCAACGTGCCTTGCGTAATCGGCAACTAGGTCTTCTCTTGCAATACCCATCATGTCAAGCACTACGTACCTTACGTAGTCTTCAACGGTGTTCTGGATTTCGGACCTAGCTGGCCTGTCACCATATTTGTTGTCGATGTATGTGTTAATAGCAGAAAGACCCTGCGCGACGGCTCCGCTCCTCTCAATAGCTGCCTTTTCAACAAGCGTGACCTTCAGCCCCGCGAGCTTAGCCCAATAGGCTGCCTCGTATGCTGCTCCACATCCCGAGAAACCGCCACCGACTATCAGGACATCCGTCTCTACTGTTTCAGTTGGTACTTCATCTGCTTTATAAACCTCTACCTTTTTTGGTACGTAAACCATCTAAAACACCTCCTTTAACCCAACTTCGTTAAGGGCTTGTCCCTTAGCTTGATTGGTGGGAACTCTTTGTAATCGAGGATGTCTGGTTCACCCGCAAGTAGCTCTGTTTTTAACATGTCCTCCGTTGGGTCTGGGAATCCCTCAAACGGCTGGATTGAACCCCACGGCGTCGTTCTAATTGCAAACTTAAACCTCAGAACCTTGCCATTTCTGTACTTTATCGTCCACATTATTGCATCCGTTCCACGCATTGGTACACAGCTTGCTCCCATGGGGGAGTAGTCGATGTAGCTTCTACATTCAATTGCGCCCTGTGGACACATCTTAATACAAGAATAGCACTCCCAGCACATGTCTGGTTCTCTGTTGTACGCCTTCATTGCCTCCTTGTCCAGTGTCATCAGGTCGTTGGGGCAGATGTATTCACAAGCAGTCCTTTCCAACGCTTTACAACCGTCACACTTTTCCGGGTTTACCCAACTTGGCATTTTTTTCACCTCCAACCTCAAACTAGAGAGTTGTTGAATTTGGTACCTCCTAACATTAAAAATTTAAAAACCTTACTATTTTATTCGATCTCAGGTGGCGGTATGTATTCAGCTTCCTTCTTCGCAGCTTCCTGTATTTCTGGCAATCTTTCCAACACTTTGTCGACTATGTCCAATGACTTCTCTTTTGCAATTTCCTCGAATACCGCTCTCCTGAAAGCTACGGGAACATCTTCAATGTATCC
>QMZF01000098.1 GCA_003663055.1 Archaeoglobales archaeon
AGCTTCCCTTCACATCTCTGAGCGTGGAGCTTTGTTCCATCAGCTGAAACAAAGCTGTCGTATTCAAACGATTCTTTTTCCCCTTCCATTCCAAGCTCCTGCACCCTTCTCCATATCGTGAGATGTGAAGGAGAATCTGTTATTCTCTCAAGCTTCTGCCTTGATTCCTTTAGCATCGATAAAGCGTAATCGACGGCTATTGCTGCTATGTCTGGCTGGTAATTCCTTCTCTCATCGAATTCTATCAGGTTATAGAGAGGGCAGAAGGTTTTCCAGTCGATTTTTCCTTGACTCTTGCAATTAAGGTTGTCTTTCCAAGCTGCGTTACAATCGTTCTCTTCTCTTTTTGATGCTTTTGGTATTCATTTTTTGCCGTATCCTTTCTGCATTGAGGAGATCAGAACGCTATCTATTTCCTCCAGAACTCTTAAAATTGCAGCTTCAATTCCTTTTAAAGCAGATGTCAACTCCTGAATGGGAATCTTTTTATTCTCTGGGATGTCTATTGTTACCTGTAAGGGTATTTCTATCTGGAGCCGCATGGTGGGAATAAATCCCTGCCCTTTTTAATTTCCAAGGAAGATGTAACGGCACCAAAATTTCTCAGGTTGTTCAGATGAGTTACTTACAACATCACTTAAATAGCTCTGAGATGTAAGCAGGACATGGGTCTCTTTGAGGAGCTCAGCAAGGACAGATTCAGGGAGTTCCTCGGAGCAGAAATTTTAGAAATTTCCGAGGGATATGCAAGAGTTAAGGGATCGGTCAGAAAAGAATATTTGAACTTCCACGGGACAGCTCATGGCTCATACATAATGGCTTTAGCAGACTTTGCCTTTGCTCTTGCTGCAAACTCAGATAACATCAGGAGAGTTGCTGTTTCAATCAGAATAGACTTTTACAAACCAGCTTACGAAGGTGATGAGCTTATAGCAGAGGCTAAAATTATTCACGGCAGAAAATTAGTTTTCTGCGAGCTTAAAGTTAAGAGGGGAGATGATATAATCGCTAAGGGAGAGGCGATTGCGTATGGGAAAGACAGAATTCACTAAGCTTTCAGATGAAAACAAGATGGAAATATTCAAAGTAATTAATGAGGCTGCTAAGAAGTACAAAAACAGAATTCCCGATGATTGCTATTCCGAGCCGTACATGCCTTTAAGCAAGCTTGAGGAGGAAATGCGGAAGATGCACTTCTACGGATACTGTATTAAGGATGAACTCGTTGGTGTTGTTGGACTCCAGTATCTATCAGACTACGATGTGTTTTTAATTCGTCATCTCTACGTATTGCCTGAATTCCAGCGCAGAGGCATTGGAACCAAACTACTTAAATTTGGAATTGCGAAATCCCCTTCATCAAAAATTTACGTTGGAACGTGGAAAGCTGCACACTGGGCAATCCGTTTTTACGAGAAGAACGGCTTTGAAAATCTTGGAAATGACAGGGAGTTGATGAAAAAATACTGGGATGTTCCAGAAAGACAGATTGAGGAGTCTGTCGTTCTTAAATATAGGGGTTGAGTGTTCTCAGAGAGTTACCACGTCGGCTTTTCCAGCCTTGGCTCATCTGCCGCGATAATTATCTCAAATCCCTTTTGCCATTAGCTTTTTCACATTTTCCTCAATAAAACCGGGCTCTCTGTAAGCTATCAGAACTAAGACTTCATTCGATCAGCTCTTCCAAGTTTTCGATCTCTTTTATTATCTTTGATTTTAATTTCCTCAAAACGTTTATCGGATTTTCAGCCTTGTAAACGTATCCTATCACCCCTTTTTGACTATCTCTCTTTATAATTCCCTTTTGGCTCAAATCCTTCAGCCTATCCCTTACGATCTTGGATAAACCCAGCTCCTTTGCAATCTCGCTTACCTCATTTCTCCTTTTTCTAAAAGCAAGGAGTATATCTTCGCATCTGACGGCTCGAACTTCATATTTTCTAGGATCTTCCCGATGTCAAGTATTATGTTCCCCATGGAACTCACCATCAGAACTTCGAGATAAAGATTTTCTATTCTTTTCGCCACGACTTCCCACGAGTATTCCTTTCAACAAATTTTTTCCCCTCCCTCCCAAGTTTTCGTATTCTGGTCTGAATCCGAAAGAAGACTTGCAAGGTTTTTGGAAATTCCCACAAGCTTGTGGTTATTCCATCACTTCTGATTATTTCTGGTAAAGCTCCAGCCTTTGTCGCAACCACGGGAGTAGCACAGGCGAGAGATTCAATCGCTGTTATGCCAAAGGATTCCATTGTTAAGGACGGCATGAGAAATAGATCTGCATAGTTGTAGAGTTCTGGAAGATTTGAATCTGGAACGAAGCCCAGAACCTTGACGTTCTTGCATAAGCTACCTTGAAGCTTTAGCAGTGGCAGCATAAACATTTCGACCTTTCCTGCTATGATCAATTCAGCATCGTGCTCTTTCAGACATTTGGAAAGCAAAGGGATGAAGAATTGTACACCCTTTCACGCAGAAAGTCTGCCGATGTGCAGCAAAGTGTGAAAGCATGTGCACGATGTCGGGTCTTGCGTTCATGCTTTCGATGTTGTTGCTCAGAATGACCTCATGCCTTAAAAACCTGAATTCAATCATGTGCGTATTTATCCTCCAGTATCATAAAATTCGCTTAGCATCAGAACCTTCATGCGATCACTCAAAATATGAACTCATTTGTTCCCATATATGAACCGAAAAGAGCATATATCTTATAGTCCTTTCGTAGTATGGTGAGAACATGAAGGAGATAAGAATCAGAATCCCAACTCCAGATGACCTCCTCTGCGGAGAGTTTGGAAAACACATTCTGAAAGCATACAAGGAATTCCTGCTTGCTATGGCAAGCATTCCTCGCAGGCATGTGAAGAGGATAGAAGAACTTGAAAAGCGGATCGAAGAGAGAAAGGGAGAAGGCTGATTGTTATTTTTTAATTTAGTGAGAGAATGATCGTCGGCGAAATCGTAAGCAGGCTGTTCAAACCGAACATAGAAAGGCTAAAGGCGAGATGGGATGTTGATGGGTTAATAAACGCTTTGAATCACAGAGATTACAGAATCAGAAAGAAAGCAGCGGAATCTCTGGGGGAGATGAAAGCTAAGGAAGCTGTGGATGCACTAATCAAAACTCTGAAAGATGAGAATTCTGAGGTCAGAAAAGCTGCCGCTTATGCTCTTGGCAGAATTGGAGATGAAAAAGCAATAAAGCCACTTGTTGAGGCTTTGAAGGATGAAAGTCTTGACGTCAGATTTGAAGCTGCAAAGTCACTTAAGGAGATAAGTTACAAAAAAGCAGCTGAGTTACCGAAGCTCGTTTCCGACGCGCTAAACATTTCCAGAGATGAAGCTTTTAGGATTCTGGAAAATATCAGAGCGGGAAAGTTTGACTTTCTCAGGAGGTGAGGGCATGAATCCAGTTACGCTGCTCAGTCTGATAGCTACCAATCCTTTATCCAAGAGAGCAATAAAAAAGCTCCTCGAAAAAGATGGTGAAACTTTAAGGCTGGATAAACTGCTAAAAGCTTATGGGGGTGGAGAAGATGAGTTGAAGGAGAAGCTGAGAGACGCTTACTGGCGTCGTTTTACGAGCGTTTTGCAAGGCATCGCCGACTTCGGAATTCGTAAGCCTCAGATCCCGGATGTGTTGTTGCTGCCCGATTAGGAGGTGATTGAAATGGAAGAAGTTGTTGGCGGGTTTTTGGGAGATGTCATTGCTCGCCGTATGATTGAAAAGTTTGGTGACGGCTTTGAAGGTTTGAAGAAATCCTTGGAGTACTTGTTTTCCTGGGAGAAGAATTTCAAGCTTGAAATAGAAGGAAACAGCATAATATCCTCCGGGCTATGCCCCATCAAAAGATTCTATCCAAAATATTGCGAGAAGGGCTGTTTAGCATTTGCAGAGAAATTCGCTGAACACTTTAAAGCCAAGGTTGAGAGAATATCGCTTGAGCCATGCACGTTCAGGTTTACTTTTAGCTAACTTATAATACAACGATGATGCCGCAGATTATGTGTAATAAAAATACTGCCGAAATCGTTCTGACAGCTCCAGCAACTGAGATGAGCACCCATCACGATAAAGAGTTTTTGGGCTTTGGAACGTGCACACCTCCGGGAGTTGTTCCCAGCTGGTTTGTAAAGCTTTTCTTCTATCCGAAGGTTAAAAACAAAAACGGAGTGGTCAAATTTGCCCCCTATGGGCTGAGAAAAGTTGAAGCAATTCTAATTGAGAATGGCTTTAACGTCGTTACAGTTCACCCATACGATATAGAAAAATATTTGAGCAATGCAAAGGTCGTTGGAGTTTCGGTCATGGATCCTCTCGGCTTCGGCCCGGTTAGCGTTACTTTTTCCTCACTGCTTGGTGGAACTCCTTCTACAAGGCTTGAGTTCGTAAAGCTGATGGAGAAGTTAAGACCATTTAAAGACAAAATAAAAATAATAGTTGGAGGGCCCGGTTCTTGGCAGCTCGAATGGGATGAGTACTGGAAGAACTTTGTTGATTGCATAGTTATAGGGGAAGCAGATGAAGCCGCTCCAAGTTTGTTTAGAAAGGCTTTGAGAGGGGAAGAATTGCCAAAAATAGTTCATTGCAAAAGTCCAGACGTTGAAAAGATACCGACGATAAAGAATCCTTCAGTAAACGGTTTAATTGAGATTTCGAGAGGATGCGGAAGAGGATGCCGTTTCTGCAGTGAAACTTTGAAGAGGAGGAGGGATGTACAACTCAATAAAATACTCGAGGAGGTAAAGCTGAATATAAGAGGAGGGACTAAAGGCATAATTCTGCATGCCGAAGATGTCCTACTTTACGGCTGCAAAGACCCAAAGTTCGTCCCAAACGAAGAAAAAGTTATTAAACTTTTTAAAGCCGTAAAAACGATCACCGGTAACGTTGGCATAAGCCACTGTTCTCTTGCAGCGGTCTCTGTGAAACCCACCCTTGTTGAAGAAATAAGCCACATACTTGAGGTAGGTGAGAAAATACCAATGTTCGGCGTTCAGACTGGTGTGGAGACCGGAAGCACAAGAATTATGGAGAAATACATGCATGGCAAATGCTTGCCTTTCCATCCGAACGAGTGGCAGGAAGTAGTCGAGCAAGCTTTTGCAATTATGCACGAAAATCTGTGGATTCCGGCTGCAACGCTTTTGATCGGTCTGCCGGATGAGACTGACGAAGACATCATTAAGACAGTTGAACTTGTCGAAAGACTTAGGGATTATCGCTCCCTGATAGTTCCCCTAATCTTCATTCCAATGGAGGTTTGTGCTTTGAGGAGGGAAAGGATGTTCGCTAAAGAAAATTTAAGGGAGACGCACTGGGAACTCTTAATAACATGCATGGATCACGACATTCGCTGGCTGGATGATTTAGAGAAAAACTACCTTACTGGATACAGGAATTCCCTCATAAAGTTGGGTTACCAGGCTTTTGTGTGGTGGGTTAAAAGAGCGTGGAGGAGGAAAAGGAGAGAAATCTTAAGCTTGTATGCTTGAAAT
>QMZF01000099.1 GCA_003663055.1 Archaeoglobales archaeon
CGCAAGGCTCTTGCAACTCCCTCGACACTGTACAGATCGGGGCGGTTGGGAAAGAATTCAACATCGATGTGATCGTCTTCAACCCTCTCTATATCACAGCCAAGCATGGGGAGTTTTGAAAGTATCTCTTCTCTGCCCTTCCCGACAAGCCTTTCGAGTTCATCCCAGTACAGAGTTACGACTGGCATGCGATCACCTCTCTTTTAATCCTGAAATCAAATTTATGAGAGCCTTAAACCATCCTTCATTTTGAAACAATTCCACAGATGATCTAAACAGTCTTTCCTGCCTGCAACCATAGAATCCTTTGCATATAATAAATATCGCACTGTCTGGGTCAGTTATATCCCTTATATGTCTCCTAAATTTGTCTATTTCTTTAAATTTTCTGAAGATCTCTGCCTCAAGGCTATTTGGAACAATAAACGGACTGTATTTAATTATGTTTCCTTTAAACTCCACAGCGATTCCATGAGTAAACGGAATTAATGGAGGTTTATAGCCTCTGAATCTCTGTTCGATAAACTCTGCTACTTCATTTCTAAACTTTTTCACTATTTTTTCCTCATCTTCTCCATTTTTATCCACTACTAAAATAATATCAATACCTTCGAATTTCTCAGCGAGAGGTCTAAGATGAGGTATCTGTCCAGCGACTCTCTTATAAATTTCGTCTTTGTAATTTGGACTGAGTGGTAGAATGAAGTATGTGGGGCTTGGATCTCCGACAGGTTTTCCTTTTGAAAGCGTTCTGATAATCTCCTGAAATTTTCCGAGGGTATCAACAATTTTTGATGTTTTTCCCTCTCGTCTTAACACCTCATCAATAAACCACGCGTCGTGCACACCCTCGCAGTAGATTATCCCGCTAAGCTTGACATCCAAACTACGTCCCCCTTAGGTCTGCTTTTATCGTTTCCAGCTCGTATTTTGCTTCATTACCAGATAAGACCTCGTAACCTATTTCTCCATCAGCATAGCGGTACATTCTTATGAACTTCATTTCATCTAAAATCTCCTGTTTTAGTAGATAGTTTATTAGTTCAATACTATGTGTCGATATGAAAAATTGGATATTCTCATTTTCCGCTATTTGTTCTGCAGTGACACTTAAGTAGCCGGGATGCATACTCGTTTCGGGCTCTTCGAGCATAACCACTCCGTTTTCAACGAGTGTCGAAATAAATGTCATCCTGACTAAACCAATAAATCCATCACCCATAAACGATAGAGGAATCGGACCATCTATATTTTGAAATATACATACTAACTCATCATCAAGTTCTCTTAAGTCATCAAAGTCATCTATATTGATTTCCAGTACATCTAAAGCTTTTGATAGCTTATTTTTGCGGATTAACGCACTATATAGCTTTTTAATATCAACTAATTCACCGACTTTACTCACCCCAAATAGTATTGGCACTCGTTCTGCGTTGTAGCCGTGAATGGTAAATCTAATAAATCCTGATTCTGTAAATGGCAGCATCTCATCCACAGCTTCGGGGGGAAGTAGCTCTATCGCCTCCTCTGGAAGATAAACAACCTCTGAAACGATTTCATCATTCAATGATGCGACAAAAAATATTTTTTGGGATTTTATGATTTCGCTTACAAATTTCTCTCTTTTTGAATCTACGACTTCTTTGAATTTGCCCAATAACTCGTTGAGGGGCTTTTCTGGAAGTTCCTTTGCTTTTCTTGTCAATCTTCGCAATTCATTTAGTATAGGGCTTCTAAATGTGAATTCAATTTCACTTGATAACTCTTCTAAGTATCGTAGAAAATCGTCACCAACTTCTGATTTGGGATACCCGCTTTCGAAAAATTCTAACCGCAGTTTCAATAAATCTCTATTGATTTTCAATAAAATGTGGGATTTGTTACTGTGGATGTTTACAAAATACTTCGCAAAATTTAACGTTGAATCCGGCAACCGTCTCTCCATAATCGTCTCAATTATATCAGTTCCAATAGAATCTTTAAATCCGTTTAGAGCTGAAACTGCTAGAGCTATAGCTTCTAAAACTGATGATTTCCCTGTGTTATTTCTTCCGATAAATACATTTATGCGGGCTGGCTCAAAGTGAAGTTCCTGTAAGCCTCGGTAATTCTCAATTTTTATTTCATTTATTGTGGGCATTTTTACACCCCAGTTTTGTGTTTTTTAAACAAAATAATTAAATGTTTCTCACAACTTTTCACCTCTTTATCACTGGAACGCTCCTTAACCACCCTATATCTGGCAGATATAGCCTTCTTAAGTCTTTCATACCAAGGCGAAGCATGGCAAGCCTTCCAATACCCAGTCCCCATGCGAGAACTCTGCCCTTTATGCCGAGGGGTTGTGTAACCTCCTTCCTGAAAACTCCCGCTCCTCCAAGCTCTATCCAGCCCAAGCCCTCAACGTAGACTTCGGGTTCAACGCTTGGCTCGGTATAAGGGAAGTAACCCGGCCTGAATCGGACATCTTCAAACCCCATCTTCAGGAAAAACTCTTTCAGAAGGCCAAGAAGGTGTTTAAACCCAACGTTTTCGTCAAGAACAACACCTTCAAGTTGGTCGAATTCTGGCAAATGAGTTGCGTCGATCGCTTCACGCCTATAAACCCTGTCTATGCAGAAAGCCTTGACCGGTGGCTCTGGATTTTTCGCCAAATAGTGGATGGTTATGGCAGTTGTGTGTGTCCTCATTACGAGTTGCCTCGCCTTATTAATATCCCAAGTCCCTCCCCAGCCTGTTGAACCTGTTACCCATCCATTTTCATGAGTTTGCTTAACCTTCTCTACCACATCTCCTTCAAGCTCCACGTAGTGGTTGAGGTAGAAGGTGTCCTGCATGTCTCTAGCAGGATGATCTTGGGGCTGGAACAAAGCGTCGAAGTTCCAGAAGGCCGGCTGCACGTAGTGACCCTTGATTTCGGTAAATCCCATCTCGAGGAAAATTTTACGGCATTCTCTTATAATTCGCTCGTAAGGATGGAGTTTTGCCGTGAATATCTCCTTTGAAGGAATTGTGATGTCGTAACGCAAAAACTCCTTTCCTTTCCAGCTTCTGGCCAAGAGAATTTCGGGAGTTAGGTCTGCAACGTACTCCTTTAATTCAGCTTCGGGCTTCTCCAAAACAGTAACGTATATCTCCCTTCTCCTCATCGAAATCAACGAGTTTTCTTCTGAGCAAATCCTTTACATCCTTTGCATCTATATCTCTACCCTCCGCAACTGCCCTCAAAGATTCTTTTTCGCCGAATTCTGGCTTGCTTACGAGCTTTACGATGCCGTCCTTCACCTCTACAGCCTTCTTCTTCCTGAGCCATCCGAGGGCAATTCCAAACTCCCTCTTTCCCATTACCTCTTCCAGCTCTTTAATGGACATCGGCTTTTCAATCAGCTTTACAAGCCTCTCCTCAGGCAATCCTTCTTCAAGGTACCTTTTTCCCTCTTCAGTCAGCCTGAAGATTTTTTTAGTTACAATTTCAACTTTTGCGAGCCCTTTTTCCTGCAAAAGGTGAGCTGCTTTGAGAACGGCATCCCTCTTCATCCCAGAGATGCTCGCAGCTTCGCTAACTTCATACCTTTTCCCGGGCTCCAAAGCTTTGAGGAGTGTTATCTCAATCGGTGATACCTGCATCAAGAACCACCATCGCTACGACTGTACGGAGGATAAAAATTTTTGGGATTCCCCTTGGGATTCTAAAGCTGACGAATTAACCAACTTTTTTAACAACTTTTCAGCCTGTGTTGCATTTTATTTGCTCGCTGCTTTAAATCAGAATCGTTGTTAGCGATGACTACGTTAAATTTATATTGCTTCCCCATCGCCATTCCATGCCGCTCGGGTGATATTCATGTATGCAAGGATAAAAATTCGCGATACTGTCAGAGTTCCGCCCACAAGGCTTGGGGAGGACATAGAAGAGGTAATCATGGATTTGCTCTGGGAACAGTTTGAAGGTAGGCTTGATAGAGAGTACGGCATGTTAATCGGAATCGAGAATATAGAGAGTATTGGAGATGGAAGGATAATAGAGGGAGACGGAGCCGTTTACTTCGATGTCGAGTTTACGGCAATAGTTTTCAAACCCCTGCTTCACGAAGTCGTGGAGGGAGAGGTGGTGGAGGTTGTAGAGTTTGGAGCGTTCGTTTCCATAGGCCCACTCGACGCTTTACTCCACATGAGCCAGATAACAGACGATTATATGGTCTATGATGAGAAGAACAAGAAGCTTATAGGAAAGGAGACAAAGGTTAGCCTTGGTGAGGGTGATGCCGTAAGGGCAAGAATAGTTGCCCTCAGTCTGAAAGAGAGGGAGCCGGAGAAGAGCAAGATTGGTTTGACGATGAGGCAGCCATGGCTTGGATGCCTGAAGTGGATTGAAGAGGAAATAAAGAAGCTTGAAAAGGAGAAAGTAGCATGACCGAGCTTGCATGCAGGAAGTGCAAGTTCATAAGCATAGATTCAAGCGTTTGCAAGAACTGCGGAAGTACAGAACTCACGAAGGAGTGGTACGGCTACCTAATAGTGATCGATCCGGAGAAGAGCGAGATTGCAAAGAAGCTTGGAATAAAAATACCGGGAAAATACGCTTTGAAGGTAATATAGTATGTTAAAGCTTCCCAAGCGGCTCAGAGCTGAGTGCAGAAAACCGCAGGGCAGGCTTTGTAGCATCGAATCAACGAATCCCATAGCATCTGTTGGTGATGTGGTTAGCTATTCTCTACTACGCATGAACCGCAAGCCCATGATATTCATCTTCGATGGCAGGACAGAAAGGAGAGCGTTCGAAAAAATAGACGAGCTTGAAAGGTTGAGCGCCGAGTACACGAGAATAGATGTAAGAAATCCGCCCTCAACGATAACGAGCGAACTTGTGTTTGCAATAAAGAGGGCAGTTGAAAAAGCGGAGGAAGGTGTAAAAACTAAAATATTTGTGAAGGGTGAGGAAGACCTTGCGGTACTCCCTCTGATTTGCCTGCTTCCGTCTGGTAGCGTGGTCTACGGGCAGCCAGGAGAGGGTGTCGTTGAAGTAAAGATAACCCCTGAGAAAAAACTACTAATACTCCAGCTAATGGAGCAGATGGAGAAACTCGGAAGAGATGGTGAAAATGGAGAAGACGTCATTAACATATGCAGGAGGTGGAGCAATGGAGGTTTTCGTGGAGAAGGACAAGCACAACCCCCTCCTTAAGAGGAGGGAAGTTTACTTCAGGCTCAAGTATGATGAGGAGAAGGTAACGCCGTCGAGAAAGGATGTAAGGCAAAAAATTGCCGGATTATTCAACGCAAACCTCGATACTGTTGTAATAGACTACATAAAGCCAGAGTTCGGGAAATGCGAGGCTTACTGTTATGCGAAAATATACGAGACGGTAGAAGATTTGCATGCTATTGAGGAGAAACACATCATAAGGAGGAACTTTGGA
>QMZF01000100.1 GCA_003663055.1 Archaeoglobales archaeon
AAACAAAAATGCCCCGGCCGGGAATTGAACCCGGGTCTGGGAGTCCGCAGCCCCCAAGGATATCCGCTACCCCACCGGGGCTTTCTCCCTCTTTTCTTCAATTGTTTAAAGGTCTTTCGGAGATTAGAAAATGGAAAATGTGTAAAATAGATTAAAAAGAGATAGATCAATATCCAAGCTCAGCAAGCCTTTCCCTCAAAATTTTTGCCGAATTTCGCAGTGCTTCAAGCTCTTCTTCAGAAAGTGAGTATTCAACGATTCTCTCAACACCATTTTTGCCGAGAATTACTGGAACACCCACCGACACATCGCTTATACCGTACTCGCCCTGCAAAACAACGCTTGCCGGAACTTCTTCCTTTGTATCCTCGATAATAGCCCTGATCATCCTGTAAATGCAGACCGCTGGCCCAAATATCGTTGCTCCCTTTCTCCTTATAACTTCCGCAGCAATCTTCCTCGTTTCCTGAAGTGCATCATCCCAGTCAACGCTAGTACTGGCAATGCTCTTTGCAACGAACATGCTGTCACCGTGCTCTCCTATGATGAACACTTTTCCATCCCTAACCTCTACACCCCTTGCATACAAGGCGGATCTCAAGCGGGAAGAGTCAAGAAGCCCACCCATTCCCACCACTTCGTTTCTCTGCTTTCCGCTCTCCTTCCACATGATATAGGTCATGACGTCCATAGGGTTGGTTACAACGATTATCTTACTCTCTGGAGTGTGCTCAGCTATCTTCTTTGCTATTTCTCTGATTATTCCGGCATTCTTTGTTGCAAGATCAAGCCTTGACATCCCCGGCTTCCTTGCAAGGCCAGCAGAAACTACAACGACATCGCTCCCCTTAAGCAGCGAGTAGTCGGAACCTCCCCTTATTTCAAGATGCTTTCCGAGAGCTGACGCAGCATGGTTTAGGTCTAGAGCTTCTCCAACAGCAAGGTCTTCGACTATATCGACCAAGGCAATTTCAACGTCCATGTTAAGAATGCATGTATAGGCTGTGGTTGAGCCTATTCTGCCAGCTCCAACAAAGCCAACTTTCATACCCTAAGATTGGCTTTCCTTATTGCCCTTGAGCAGCACTGAAAGAATTGCCATCCCTCCGTCGACCATTCTAGCTCTGAACCCTCTTTGCATTAGAAATCTTGCAGCTTCATAACCTCTTGCCCCAATCTGGCAAACCGTAAAGATTTCCTTATCCCTTGGAATTTTATCCAAGGACTCGCGAAGCCTGTCGATAGGAATGTGAATGACTCTGCTATCGTTGATTGGATTACCCGCTTTCTCTTCATCCGTTCTTACATCGAGAATCACAAAGTCCTCCTCGCTTTCAATCTTTTTCTTCATTTCTTCAGCAGATATTGTTTCAACTAAGCGATCTCGCTTGTTTCTAACCACGTTTGCAGCTACGATAACCGCATCTAGAGCCGTGGAAAAAGGCGGAGCGTATGCAAGATCGAGGTTCGCGATATCGTCAATGGTTGCACCCATCTGTATGGCCGTTGCTAGTACGTCTATTCTCTTGTCTATAACTCCAAGTCCTACAGCCTGTGCACCGAGCAACTTTCCACTCCTGTCGGCAATTATCTTCACCCTTATGGGCTTACTTCTGGGATAGTGGTGGAATCTGTCAGGACTGGGAGTTACCGCCGTTATCACATCGTAGCCTAACTTTCTCGCTTCCTCTTCACTCAAACCCGTTCTTGCAACGGTGAAATCGAATACCTTGAATATTATCGTACCTAATACTCCTGGAAACGTTGAATTCCCGCCGGTGACGTTATCACCTATAACTCTGCCATGCTTGTTTGCTGTTGAGCCGAGTGGTATGTAAGCAGGCTTGCCGGTAATTAGATTGATGTTTTCAACGCAATCACCACCAGCGTATATGTTCTCGTCGTTCGTTTGCATGTATTCGTTCACCTTTATCGCCCCAGTTTCACCAATCTCAATACCAGCATTTCTTGCAAGTTCAACGTTTGGCCTTACACCCGTTGCAACGAGGACAAGTTGAGCGGGTATAACCTTCTCGCCAATTCTTACTCCGGAAACGGTTCCGTCCTCCGTAACTATTTCTTCAACTTTTGAATTCGTGAGAACGCTAACGCCCTTCTCCCTGAGATGAGCTTCAACTAGGGCAGCGATTTCAGCGTCGAGGCA
Organism: Archaeoglobales archaeon; assembly: GCA_003663055.1. Lineage (GTDB taxonomy): Archaea > Halobacteriota > Archaeoglobi > Archaeoglobales > Archaeoglobaceae > Archaeoglobus_C. The sequence continues at coordinate 2,165 of QMZF01000100.1, forward strand.
CGCTGGAAGTACGTGAGGCATTATCTCGACCAGTGTAACCTTCATGTCAAGCTTCGAAAGAGCTTCGGCACTTTCCATTCCCACAAGGCCACCACCTATTATCACAGCCTCCTCTGCCCCTTCATCCCACATTTCGACTATTTTCTCCGCGTCCTCTGCAGAATGAAGATGGACAACGTTTTCCGCATCAATTCCCGGGATTGGTGGCTTCGATGGTTTAGAGCCGGTTGCAATAACGAGGTAGTCGTATGGTAGTTCATCTGACTTTCCGTTTCTCTCTATTTCGACAATTTTTTTCTCTCTGTCTATCCTCTTTGCTTTTGTTTTCACCAGCACATCTATGTTCTTTACTTTCTTGAAGAACTCTACATCTCTAACTGCCCCGTACGTAGTTTGCATTAGGTTCTCTATCTCGTGAACAAAGCCCTCGACGTAGTAGGGCAATCCACAGCGAGAAATCGAAGGGTAGCTTCCCGCCTCAATAACGGTTATTTCAGCCTCCTCGTCTCGTCTTCTTGCCCTCGCTGCCGCCTTTAAACCAGCGGCCCCACCACCTATGACGACTATTCTTGACAAAAATATCACCTCTTGTTGTTTTTTGAGAAGCGATACATAAAGGTTACTCGACGGAAGTTTTTTATTACCCGTCCCGCTCCATTCCAGCATGAGCAACAACGCTGCAACGCTGATTGGAGTTCTAATCGGCTTCCTTTTCGGAATGAGTGGAATTGCGACGCTCTTCAGTGTCATGAACGCAGCGATAAGTGAAGCTGCAAAGCAGCTCCAAATCAACGCTGCATCAACACTCGTATTGCTAATAGCAGCAATCATACTGATAGTCAAGATTAGGGTCGTTTCCTCTTTAATCGTCGGAGCAATTATCGGCGCAACCTTAAACTTAATTCTTGAGCTTAACGGAATCCATCTTACAAACGAAGTCTATTCAGCAATCCTAAACAATTTCCAAGGGTTTACATGAAGAAGAAGGTTGCCCTTGGTGGAACGTTTGAACCACTTCATGAGGGTCACAAGAAGCTCATAGATGTTGCGGTAAAGCTTGGAGATGTAACAATAGGTGTTACCAGCGATGAGCTTGCAAGAAAAAGACTGCGCTCAGTCCTGCCCTATGAAATAAGGGCCGAAAACCTTAGACAGTACATACTAAGAAAATACGGCTTCGAACCAGAGATCGTTAGAATTTACGACCCGTACGGTGAAACTCTCGAAATTGACTTCGATTACATCGTCGTCTCTCCGGAAACCTACAGCGTTGCAGAGATGATAAATGAAAAAAGAAAAGAGCTCGGTAAGAAAGAGATAAAGATAGTCAAAGTGGACTGGGTTAGAGCTGAAGATGGAGAACCCATCTCAGCCACAAGAATAAAGAGGGGAGAAATAGATCGCTATGGAAGGCTGATAAAATGAGGGTAATTGTTGGTTCCTCGAACCCTGCGAAGATTGAAGGTGTTAGGATTGCATTCCAGCGATTCTTTAGCAATGTCGAAATCGAGGCAAAAAACGCAGATTCAGGAGTTTCAGACCAACCTTTCAACAACGAAACTGTAAAAGGTGCAATAAACAGGGCAATCAACGTCTACAGTAAGGAATTCGATTTTAGCGTTGGAATTGAAGCTGGGCTATTCAGACTTAAGAATACCATGACAGGCTACCTCGATTTTCAGGTTGCGGCAATATACAACGGCTCCAGAATAACAATCGGCTTTGGGCCTGGCTTTGAGTATCCGCCTGCCGTAATTAAAGAAGTGGTAAAGGGTAAAGAAGTAGGAGATATAATGTCAAGAATTACCGGCATTGAAAGGCTGGGAGAAAAACAGGGAGCAATAGGCTATCTAACAAAAAATACAATAACGAGGAGCAAGCTTACAAGCATAGCCGTAACGATGGCCCTTATCCCGTGGATAAACCCCGACTTGTATTTCTAAGTTTAGCCATGGATGTGATTAAGCCCTTCGACCCCTGGAAATCGAAGCTGTGCACCTGTGGAGATAAGTACTCATTCAATCCTTACACGGGCTGCATGCACGGCTGTCTTTACTGCTACGCAACGTACATTCCCAGATTCTACAGCGTACGGCTCAAGAAGAGACTGCTTACAAGGCTGGAAAAGGATTTAAAGCGATTGGACTTAAAAAAGCCGATATCAATGTCCAACAGCTCCGACCCTTATCCACCCATTGAGAAAAAGCATGGAATAACAAGGAAATGCATCGAACTGATGAGAGACTACGGCGTCAAGCTCCTCGTGGTAACGAAGAGCGATATCGTTGCGAGGGATGCAGACATACTTTCGGAAATGAAATGCTGCGTCAGCGTTACGGTTACGGGCTTTAAATTTGCAAGGATATTAGAACCGAATGCTCCTCCCCCAGAAAAAAGGATTGAAGCCATGAGAGAGTTAAAGAATGCAGGAATTCCCGTTGTGCTCCGCCTAGATCCTATCTTGCCTTTCATTAACGAGGACGAGGTTGAAGAAGTGCTAGAAAAATGCAACTTTGTCGATCACGTTGTTACTTCGACGCTGAAGCTTAGGGGCGACTCTTTCAGGAGAATTGTATCTGCAATTCCGTGGCTTGAGGAGAGGTACAGAAATCTCTACTTCAAATTTGGAAAAAAGGTGCAGAACTCATGGTATTTGGCTAAGAACCTCCGGCTCAAAATCTTGAGAAAAGTGGAAGAAAAATGCAATGAAATGGGAATTAGCTGTGCGTTTTGCAGGGAAGGTTTTCCGTTTAAAGCTAAAAGCTGCGATGGACAGCACCTTTTGTCTTGATGCTTTTAGATTTTGTGATTTCAGTCCGAGTCTTCTGGTTTAGATCATTATCAAGACCTCATACAAATATACACAATAACTCCTCCATCTCCGTAAAACCTTCCTCAACCATTCACACTCATCCAGCTTGATCTTCTAATATCTCTTCTTCTCAACCTCTCCAACAAAGATGTACTTGATTCCATACTTCTCGACAAGTTTTTCTGCTTGCTTTCCTCGAGCTACTTAATCCCGTGTATCAGTTCCTGTTTCGCCACGCTTCACGGCTCGAAATACACAAAGCAACCGGAGTAAACGCTGAACCTGATATGCCCAAGAGTAAGATGCTGTTATTTTCCCTACCCACAATTCCCAGTAAGCGCAAGTATTATAGCCAAGCAGATGAGCATTCTCCATGCGCTGGCAATTGGTTCTTGCAGCAGTTGCTGTTGTTGCAGTCCTCTTTGCCGGATGTCAGACGGAGAA
>QMZF01000101.1 GCA_003663055.1 Archaeoglobales archaeon
CATCAATAACGGCTTCAACTATTCTCTTTCCAAGTTCCTTCGCTTCGACGTCTATATTTTTCTTGGAATAAAGCATAGAGTCAAAACTTCTATACTCTCGCTGGAGAAAAAGGGCAGTAAAACGAATAAAAGGGTATTTCGCTATAATCGGCAGGATTGGCAGAAAATGCTGGGGCATCTGCTTGTATTCGCTTTGTCATTCGGCTTCAATACGTGGTGCGAGTATGTATTCCACGTTTACCTTGCCATCTGCGACATCAAAAACCAACCTTACCGGGTAGTTGTTGCCCAGGTATATCGTGAGCACATCGCCGCTACCAGCTATTTTTATGAACTCCTTTAGATACTCTATAGAGAACATGCTCCTCGCTTCTCCTCTGTTGAACTCTATCAGCTCAGCTTCGCCCATATGAAATTCTATGTGGTCAACGTCTCCCTCAGCCTCAATGTAAAACCCGGTTTCATCGCTCCTGAATACAACGTGGTCGCTGATCTTGTCGGCAGCGCCTATAGCCTTCTTGAACTCTCCAGCGTCAAGCACTATTTTTGCCGGCAACTCTAAATTAGGAACCCTCGGTTCTTTACGAATCGCTGACGGGTCTATAAGTGCGACGCTGTACTGCACACTTCCAAATTTTATTCTCAGCGTAGTATCATCCTCAACCTTTAGCTCTACGAGTTCTCCACCCTTTATTGACTTTGAGATATCGAAAACTCTGTTAACATCTACGCCAATGACCTTCTCTTCATCAACCTTATAAACTTCAAAGCTGCTCGACGGGACTTTGACTATCACCATTGCCACATTTGCTGGATCGACTGCCCTTGAATGCATGTTCTCGCTATCGAAATGGAAACGTGCTTCGCTCACAAGAGCTACCATTGCCTTCGTCACTGCTTTGATGACATCCCCTGAAACTATTACGTCTATCATCGCGACACCTGAACAAAACATAATGGCAAAAATATTTATATTTTTTCTTTAGCAGGCTCCTCGCTCCTTAACTTCGACTATCTCACCTCTCGGCTTTACTTCCTTGAATATCTGACCTTCAAACCTGTAAACCTCAGCTCCAGTGAGCCAGCAGTCTGGTGGAAGATTAGCTTTCATACACGTGTGGCTCAGGAATTCTTCTGCATCGAAGCCAAACTCCACGGCAACCTGTGGTAATAAAAGCCCTGAAAACGGCCCCATTTTTATTAAAAGTCCATGTTTGCCTATTTCAATGTGTTTTGGAAGTTCTACAGGCTTTGCGTTTATTTTTTCTGGAAGTGTAAGGACTGTAACTTCTACGCAGATCTCGTCCATCTCCTTTAGCTTAACCGGTGGAAAGCGGGGATCGTTAACGGCTGCTGATATCGCAGACTCGATTATTGCTTCGTCGAGCCTTTTTATAGGGTACGGGTATCCTATACAGCCCCTGAGATCTCCGCTCTTTGTCAGGGTTGTAAAAACCCCTCTTTGCTTCTCGAATGCTCCCGTGTAGCGTTCTTTTATAACCTCTCCACTCTCGAGGTACGTTTCTATTGCTCTTCTTGCGAGTTTTACGGCTTTAATACCCTCATCAACACTCAGCTTTTCCATGCATGCTCTACGCGCTAATGGATTAAATTTCTTCCCAATCGAAAAAGCTAAACTTTATTGCTTTAAGTTGTATTGATGCTCGGATGGGACGAAACGCTCTTCAAGGACTACGAAGTATTCGACGAAGATTACCTGCCGGAGGAGTACTTGCATAGGGAATCACAGCTTTTAAGGCTTATAACAAATTTAAAACCTGCTGTCAGAAATGCTAGACCGATAAACTGTCTTTGCCTTGGCCCGCCGGGAACAGGAAAGCCAACAGCGGAAAAACTCGTTTTCAAAGACCATGTCGAGATCGAAAACGTTCTCCCCGGTTACACGCACTGCCAAATAGTTAACAGCAGGCAGCAGGTCTTCATGAAGATATTTAAAGCCGTGCACGGCTATGAACCGCCATCGTACGGAATTCCCTTTGCAAAGCTCTACTACACAACGCTGAAGGGGCTTGACGACAGGGTTTTGATTGTTGCCCTCGATGACTTGAACTTCCTCTTGGGCGATGAAGTTGCAAACGATATTATTTATTCCTTGCTTAAGGCTCACGAGGAGGTTGAGGGCGTTAAGATTGGAATAATAGGCATAGCAACAGATGTGAAGCTTACCGCAAGGTTTGATGAACGCGTATCTTCGGTATTCCATCCCGACGAAATATACTTCCCGCTGTACGGCATTGAGGAGATAAGAGACATACTCGCCTCCCGAGCTAAATACGGTTTCTATCCTGGGGTTCTTAGCGATGAGGCACTGGAAAAAATAGTGCAGCTTTGCTACAACTACGCAGATTTGCGGTTTGGAATATATCTGATGAAGCTCGCCGGCTTACAAGCTGAGAGGGAAGCGAGCAGGAAGATAGAAGTGAAGCATGTGGAAGCTGTTTACGAAGGTAGCAGAAAGGTCTTTCTCAGAAAAAGTATTCAGGCTCTATGCGATGAAGAAAGGGCGCTGCTCAAGCTGATTTATTCGAACGATGAGCTTACGACTGGCGAGCTATACAGGAAATTTAAAGAGCTTACCGGAATTGGATACACAAAATACTATGAAATGCTTTCAAAACTCGAAAGTATAAGACTAATCGACACGAGGTTCGAGCAGAGAGGAGGGAGAACGAGGGTTGTTGTTAAGAGGTACGAACCGCAACTTGTCCTCGAAGCACTTAAGGAGTTTTGAGTACCATATAGGTTTAGGTTAAAAATAAAGGGTTAAAAAGAAAATAGGAAAAACAAGAAAAATCAAAAATCAAAAGATTAATTAGACTCAGCAATGGGTGGCGGATGGCCATGAAGCACTTACTTTCGATCTCAGATCTTAGCACTGAGGAGCTGGCAGAAATCCTTGAACTTGCGGAAAGACTAAAGGCTGAGAGGTACAAAGGCGTAGTCACAGACTATTTGAAGAACAAAAGCCTTGCAATGATTTTTGAGCTACCTTCAACAAGAACGAGGGTATCCTTTGAAGTTGCAATGACGGATTTAGGGGGACATGCTCTCTATCTCGGATGGAACGAGTTGCAGCTTGGTAGAGGCGAACCTATAAAAGATACAGCCCGTGTACTTTCGAGATACGTTCATGCCGTTATGATGAGGGTAAGAAACCATTCAACGCTCGAAGAATTCGCTGCCTATTCAGCAGTGCCTGTTATTAATGGGCTCAGCAACCTCGAACATCCTTGCCAGGTTATTGCAGACCTTCTTACTATCAAAGAGTATAAAGGAAGTCTTGAAGACGTAAAGGTCGCTTGGGTTGGGGATGGCAACAACGTGTGCAACTCGCTCATTCTTGCAACAGCCCTCATGGGCATGGAAATCGTTGTTTCAACACCATCTGGATACGAGCCCGACGAAAGAATTGTTAAGAAGGCTAAGGAGCTTAACGCAAATCTCACGTTTGAGCACAATCCAGTCAAAGCTGTAAAAGATGCTGACGTTATATACACAGATGTCTGGGTTTCAATGGGGCAGGAGGCTGAAAAGGAAAAGAGACTCAGAGATTTTGGGCCGTACCAGGTAAACAAGAAACTTGTCGATGTGGCAAGGGAAGACGTTATAGTCATGCATTGCCTACCCGCTCATAGAGGTGAGGAAATAACCGACGAAGTCATGGAGGGTGCAAGCTCAGTAGTTTTCGATCAGGCGGAGAATAGGCTGCATGCGCAGAAGGCCATTTTGTTGAAGCTGATTGGTGGTGAGAGTGAGTAACTGGAATGCGATAGTTGATAGGATAACGTCTTTTATCGGAGAGTGTGTTAGAAACGCTGGAGCTGATGGTGTGGTCGTTGGTGTTAGTGGCGGTGTTGATAGTGCTTGTGTGGTAAAGCTATGCACGATGGCTCTCGGAAATAAGTCGGTTCTCGCTCTCGTGATGCCAGAAAAAGGCGTTACGCCGGAAGAAGATGTCGAGGACGCTGTAAACCTCTGCAAAGAGCTTGGAGTTGAGTACAAGGTTATCGAAATCAATCCGTTCATCTATCCTTTCATCTCCATCCTTGGTAGTAAGCCTGAAATCGCCGTTGCCAATTTGAAGCCGAGGATAAGAATGATGCTGCTGTATTTCCATGCGAACTCGAGAAATCTACTTGTTGCTGGTACGGGGAACAAGAGCGAGCTTATGGTTGGATACTTCACCAAATACGGAGACGGTGGCGTTGATTTTTTTCCTATAGGCGACTTATACAAGACTGAGGTTTTCCAGCTTGCCCGTTTTTTGAACATTCCCGAATCGATAATTTCCAAGAAACCGAGTGCGAGGCTTTGGAAAGGTCAGACTGATGAAGCTGAGATGGGCATAAGTTACGAAAAGCTCGATGCAATTCTTAAAGCGATTGATAAAGGGCTCAAGCCTGAAGAAATTCTTGCAATGGGAGTTAGCGAAAGCGAGGTTAAAGCTGTTATCCAGATGGTCGAAAGAAGTAAACACAAGAGGGAAATGCCACCAGTCGTAGAACTCAGAGATATAATCCAAAATAACTAAGCAAAGGGTGACTGGTTTGCTGGAAATTTGCTTTGCGACCTTCTTGGTATTCCAGAACTCGTTAGCGTGAGAGTAGAGCACTACAGAGGAACTAGGGAGAAGGAACTAAAAATAAGCGATTTCGGAAAATTGGAGGTGAAAGCTCTGATCGTTGATGATTGGCAAAATGAGCGAGTGGGAGATAAAGTGGAAGCTGTACGAGAAGCATGAATCGAAGTGTCTTGAAATAGCAACCAGGAAAGTTCAAAGATGTACTTGAGATGGGGAGGAGAGGTGTTTTGGAGAGAATTGAAAAAGAGAAAAGCTATTGAAGGAAGTAGTTGCTTATTCTCTGCCTATCAGATCGAAGGCTATTTTTCTTGCCTCCTCCATTATCTCTTCCTCTCCCTCAACCCTCCCATTCTCCATTACTATGTTTCCATCGATGATTACAGTCTCAACGCAATCTCCCTTTGCCGCATAAACTAAATCGCCTACGAGGTTGTGCCCTGGGGTAAGGTATGCTTTCTTGAGGTCTATTAGTACCAAATCTGCGAGGTAGTTTTGTTCTACAAGTCCCGCTTTTATTCCAAGAGCCTTTGCTCCGTTAAGCGTTGCAGCTTCAAATACCTCTTTAGCGTTCAGAAGCGTTGGTACGTTGTAGTGGTACTTTTGAAGCAGGGCAGCGAACTTCATCTCCTCAAACATGTCGAGGTTGTTGTTGCTCGCAGCACTGTCGGTGCCAAGCGTGACGTTTAAACCATGCTTTTTCATCGCAGAATAATTTAAAGCACTTCCTACGCAGAGTTTCATGTTACTCGTAGCGCAGTGACTAACACTCACGCCCTTTTCGGCCATCAGCCTTATTTCCTCCTCA
>QMZF01000102.1 GCA_003663055.1 Archaeoglobales archaeon
ACAATCGACAGGAAGGCTCTGTTGGCTTTGGCATCGGAAACAAGGATAGAGATACTTAAGAAACTTGATTCAAGGCGGATGACGCTGTCGGAGCTATCCGAAGAACTCGGCATGTCTAAAGCTGCTGTTAAAGAACACCTCGATAAGCTCGTTGAAGCGGGCTTGATTAAGAGGGTGGACGAGGGGAGGAAGTGGATATACTACGAGTTAACCAAAAAGGGTAAGGGGGTTTTGCATCCGGAAAGCAAGAGGATAATTTTTCTTCTATCTTCAGCGACAGCGAGTATTGTTGGGGGTTTATTCGAATTGTACAAATTCTTTTCACTCACCAAACCAGTTTTAACTGTGGAAAAAGCCCCTGCTCGAATCCCAATCGCTACACCGGCTCCTACACCTGCGCCAGAAACAGTGAAAATAACTCCAACGCCCCTGCCAACACCAACGCCCGTCCCAGCTTCAAAACTGGCTAAAGCTATCCAGCCTGAGGTACACTTACTTGCCGGGCTTGCTTTAATTTTGATTGGTATAAGTTTACTTCTGTATCTGTTTATTGTAAGGAGGCGTTAGAAGCAAGAGTAGATTGCATTTTAGATAACATGTTCTTAAAACCCCGAAATAAGATTTCTCTTTCATACGCATACGAAAGAGAACGAGAAGTGATCCTGGAAAAGAAAGTAACAGAAGAGCTTGAAAAATTCCTAGAAAAGATTGAAAACAAAACGATCGTAACGGAGCCAACTACAACAGCAATAAGCCTTGTAAGAAAACTCAGAAAGAAAAACAAAGTTTCTTCTCTGAGATAGCGATATAAAAGATTCCCGAACTCAAAGAAACTCTGCAGCTATGCGGGATTAGTACCATTCACAACAATCTGGGAATAAAATCACTACTGGAAAGATAACGAAGGAAGGAAACAAGCTTCTCAGGTGGGTTCTCGTGCAATGTGCTTTTGTTGCGATAAGAAACGATGAGAAATTCAGGAACTTTTATGAAAGAATAAAACGTAAAAAAGGACCCCAGAAAGCTATAGTTGCAACGGCAAGGAAACTTCTAACAATCGTATTTGCAGTTGAGGATAAAAAGCCTTATATAATTCATACTTCTGAAAATTACGGTGAGGAGTTTACCCGTAATTAACTGGGCTTAAAAGCCCGACAATTAGATTGGGGACAACTTGCTGAACGACTCGTTAAAGTGGGCTTTGAAGCCCGGATGGGAGTGTGTCAAAATCGTAGGATGTAATATGGAACTTGGCGAAGCCCACATGGGAGCTTAATTCTTTTAACCCAGTCACTTATCCAAACCTGCTATGAAGGCTGCTCTAATCATTCTGATTGCATTAGTGGTTTTGGGATGTTTGGCAGAGTCACCGAAACTAGCAGAAACGCCAGCTATGGCCCCATCGCAAACACAACTAATATCCAAATTCCAGTTTGGAGTTAAGCATCCTGCTAGGGTCATCTACGTTTACGATGGAGATACAATAAAAGTCAACCTGAGCGGTCAAATCCTGATAGTCAGGCTTCTAGGCATAGACACTCCCGAAAGATATCCAGAGAAAAATAAACCCTATGAGTACGATGCGATAACGAATTTGACGTATCTGGCTGAGTGGGGTTCAAAGGCTAAGGATTTCGCATGTGCAATGCTGTACAACAGAACTGTTTACATCGAATTCGATGAGATTGCAGGTCTTAAGGACGGCTATGGCCGATACCTTGCCTACGTTTACGTGAATGGGACAGACTTCAACGCATTACTTGTTAAAAATGGATACGCAAGAGTTTACGTTGAAGGTAAGTTCAAGAAGGAAAACTACTACTTGCAGCTCGAAAAGATTGCTAAAGCCAAAAAGGTGGGTTTGTGGAAAACCGTAACCCAAGAAATGGAAGATGTTGAAGTTCTGAGAGGAGTTTTGATGAACGAAGATGTAGGGAAGTTCATCGGGAGCGTGAACGATAGCTTGATCTTCAAGATAATCCGCCAAAAGACTGCCAAATACATAAATGTAAGGCCTCTTCATAGGCCGGATGATGTTATCAGGGTTTTTGTTTTAAAAGAGCAGTCCATAAAACCGCTATCAAGAATATCTGTCAGGGTTAACGTAAGTTACCAGGAAATAGATGAAACTGAGGCCGAAACCTATGGGGTGTCGTTGCCCTACGAAAACAGTGTTTATTTGATGAGTTTTCTCAAAGGCGAACCTGCTTACGCTTACGGGATAGGGTGGGAAGGTAAGCCAGTAGTAGAGGTTGAGGGATTTGAGGTGTACAAGGGCGCGATTCGAAAGGTATCTATTTCAGAATCTCAACAGATACCTTTTATTTTTGTAGAATCTGCGTGGATAGTAAAAAAGAGGTGAGGAGATGGACTATCTAATCATCCTGCTTGGTTCGCTTTTGCTTGCGCTAATTTTACTCTGGAAGTACGTCGAACTCAAGGGCAGAATAGAGCAGAGAGCAAGACAAATATTTGAAGAGTGGAGAGAAAGAGAACTTGAAACCACTTCAGCAAGAAAGGCTGAACTTCTTTTCGAGGAATGGAAACAAAGATACGAGAAGGAAATAAGGAAGGATGCGATAGAGAAGAGCAAAGCAGTAATTACTGGAAAGGTAACGGAACACCTCATCCCATATTTACCGGAGTTCAAGTATAACCCAAAGGATGCCCGCTTTATCGGCTCGCCAATCGATTTAATTGTCTTCGATGGTTTGGATGATGGAGAACTGAGGAAAATAGTTTTTGTTGAAGTCAAATCAGGGAAATCAACGCTGAGCAAGAGGGAGAGGCTCATCAGGGATGCGATTGAACAAAAGAGAGTTGAATGGGAGATTTTGAGAGTTGAGAAGGCATGAAAGCTTTGCAGCAAGTTTGCTCTAAATAGCTGAGAGAAGATATGAGAGAACTGCTAAGCTATGGAATTACGGCTAGAACCAGAAATAAAAACGCCGGGGCTGGGATTTGAACCCAGGAGCCCTTGCGGGCACCGGCTCTCAAGGCCGGCGCAGTACCTCTCTGCAACCCCGGCTTTTGCTTGGTTTTAAACTAATTTTTCCGTATTTTAGGTTTGTTGGTTTTATTTTCTAAATCTTTGGTGTTTAAGATGTTTGCGGTTGTGAATGAGATCTATTTGGGTATTCCTCTAGTAGAAAAATAGGAAATAACCTAGTTAACCGCAAGCACACGATCGAAAACTTTATATCTTGTATATGAGTATAATAATAATGAAAATGGTAAAGATGGAAATATACCTAAGAGATGTGGCAGAAGTAATCGGATTTTCAATATTAGTGGGCTTTACACTTGTTGTAACGGCGTTGGCAGTGTTTGCAGGGGGAGCTTTAATTCACTTTTATGAACCTAACAAGGTTATCTGGGCTATAGAAGTTATTTTTGGCATCTATGGCGTAATTGTGGGCATCATCAAAATTAAAGAGGTTGTAGCAAGAAAAAGACCTGTTAGTTATTGATTTTTAAAAAATTTTAAAAAATTTTTTTAAAATAAAAATATTTATAAATATTTATCGTTTGTTGACAGCATAGGCTAATAGCGCGGCAATTGCTATTACTGCGATTGATGTAAGAATGATCTCTGTTTTTACAGTTTCTGGTGCTGTACCTGTAGCTCCTACAAAATACATTGTTACACCGCCTACCGTAAGCAGTCCTACAAAAGCTGCGGGAATCGCTAGAATAGAAACGATGTACACAACGACTAAAATTGCCATCACTTCTTTTGTAGCTTCCCATAGAGAACCCATTAAGCTCCCTCCATTGAACGTGTATTGTCTTAATTTGACAACAAATATATTCTTTGTGATCTCTAATCTAATTATAATAGTAATAATAGTAATTAAATTCTTAAAACTGTTGTCTACACCAATAGATTGTCGAGGCTTTTTAAACTTTCTAGGTTTTAAACTGTTAGATGGCTAAACAATGTGAGTTTTAGCATGCTGCAATCTAAAAAATCAATAAAATCAAATAAAAATATCTTTAAGGTCCCAAAGCAGTCGGGGATTGTGCTTAATAAGCTCTATAACTATCTTACGGACACTCATCTCTTTAAGATTATAGCCGGCAATGCTTTTAGCAAGCTTGTTAAGAGTTTTATCGTCCATCTTGAGGAGTTTCTGTTGGAGTATCTTATTTCTGTGCAAGCTCTTCCCAAAATCGTTCTTCCACAACTCGTCGTACTCCCTTAGAAATCTTGCGGAGTAATCTCCTTTTTCCACAGCTTTAGCTGCAACGCAGCCGGCGAAGTAACCCCCTTTCATAGCGTTTGCTATTCCTCCTCCTGTGATCGGATCGGCATGCCTTGCAGCATCTCCGACAAGCATAACGTTATCCGCTACAGCTGTCTCAATGGGCCCCTTAACAGGAACTCCACCGGCAACAACTTCAACTATTTTTCCATCATTAAAGTGTTCTTTTACGAAAGAATCGAGGTACTCTCTTGGGCCCTTTTTAGCAAGCGAGGGCAGAATTCCTATGCCAACGTTTGCCGCATCGCATCCTTTTGGAAAAAGCCAGATGTAGCCTCCGGGAGCAATCTCGTTTCCAAGCCAAAAGTAGCAGTACTCAGGGTCAAAATCAATACCCGTCATCAGGTACTGGACGCAGCTCTCTATTTCATTGAGCTTTAAGGTTGTATCGATTCCTGCCCACTTTCCAACTCGACTTTCTACACCATCCGCCCCTATAACAATTTTTGTGTCAACGCTATAACTTTCACCCATTCTTCGAAGAAAAATTTCGACAGTCCCATCGCTCTTTCTCTTCATCCCGGTTGCTGCAGTCTTTACTATAACCTCTGCCCCTGCCTTTGCTGCAAGCCTCGCAAGATGGCGGTCAAACACTTTCCTTTCGAGGACGTATCCTACTTCGTTCCCCGCCATCTCCTCTGCCATGACCACTTCGGTGCCGTCGGGAGCATAGATTTTCGCTCCGATAACTTCGGCAGCGATCCACTTTTTGTCTATCTCGACGAACTTTGCTATTGCGTTTTTGCTTACACCCTCTGCGCATCTCACAGGTACGCCTATCTCCTGCCTCTTTTCAACGAGCAAAACGTTAAGCCCTTTCTCAGCAGCGGTTTTTGCTGCAATGCTTCCTCCCGGCCCCGCACCAACTACGACGACATCGTACATCATGCAAACTCCTCCACGCTAAGAGCGCCCATAGGGCAAGCTTTAACGCAGCTCATACAAACCGTGCATTTATCCTCGTCTATCACAAGAAATGTCTCTACGAGCTCATTAGCGTTAAACTTGCAAACTGCTATGCAAGCTCCGCAGTATGCACACTTTGTCCTGTCAACAACGATTCTCTTCTCCTTTTTCTGCGTTCTCCT
>QMZF01000103.1 GCA_003663055.1 Archaeoglobales archaeon
AAATGATGAAAAGGGAGAGTCTGAGGCATGCTTCCTGAGATAAAAGGAATGGCCTGGAAAATCTCCGTTGCGGCAGGATTTCTAAGTATCTTGTTTGTTGTTTTCATTGCCCTTGTTCTTTCGAGAATAAATGCAATAACATCTGCAGCAATTGCCTTTTCAATTGCTGTCGTATATACAATCTTCAGAATGAAGACAGAAAGTCCTTGGAGGTAATTATCCTGGATTTTTATGCAATTCCACTCATAGCCATAGCTGTTAGCAATTAAGATTCCAACGTTAGCTTATAGCCGTTATCACTTGCTATAACTGAAGTAGATTTTTAAGATAACTTTAAGACGTGTGGGCAGCAATGATAGACTTTCATTATATCCATTAGGCTTACCATTCCAATAATTTCGCCGCCTTCAGTTACTGCAAGTCTCGCTAGGTTGAGGTTGGCCATTAGCTTGGCTGCATGCATTATCTCCCAGCTTCCATCTATGCAAACTAAGGGTTTGCTTGCAATCTCTGCAACCTTAATGTCGTCCAATTCCAACCCTTTAACTACAGCTTTAAAGACGATATCTCTAACGGTGATAACACCGTACGTATCCCTCTCGCTCTGCGGTTCGACTATCAACGCTCTAATTCCCTTTTCAAGCATAATTTCTACGGCCTCAAATACACTTGCATCCGGTTTTATCTTCTCAATTTCCCTGACCACGATATCCTTAACCTTCATAACTTCACCCCATAAACACCGACTTAAACATTCTAGCCGAATCCTCAACGCTCTTTGCAATTTTTATGAGGTTCATTGCAAACTCTCGCATGAGAATCGCTTTCGAGGGTTCAAGGTCAAATATCTTTTTATTCAGCCTCATAAGCATTGAGCCTAGTTTCTCTTCAACTCTTTCAATTTCTGAAACGTGATTTGAAACCTCTTCCACCTCCCTTTTGCTAAATGAAGTCTTAAGTAGAGATGAAGTATGATTAACTAGATGTTCGTACATAGCAACGAGTTCCTTTAGATTCTTTAAAATGTCTTCTAAATCCTTCCATAGCTCTTCTGGAACCTCTACTTTTTTAAAACTCATAACTTTTGCCAAGGTCTCGCATCTATTTGCAATTACATCCTGGGTAAACAAAAAGTTGAAGAGCTTGTACTTGTCAACGGGTAAAACCAAAGATTCAGAGGTTTTATCCATTATTTTTCTTTTTATCAAATCAGCTTCATGCTCAACTTTATCTATTTCCTTTCCAATTCTCTTAACTTCATCCATCTTTCCATCTTTATAAGCAGCGAACTGTTCTATCAATAACTCTATTGCCCTACCACATATCTCCGCATGCTTAACTAGATCTTCGAATGGGGAATATCCAAATACATCAAATACAGACCTTATAAACTTCATTAGCCTAATATGATTAGAATGTAATATATAAGCGTTGTTAGAACCGTTGTAATTGGAATTGTTAAGAGCCACGATATGGTGATTGTTCCTACAATCCTTAAATCTATACTTGCAATACCTCTCGCAAGCCCAACACCTATAACGCTACCAACGATTGTGTGGGTTGTTGAGATCGGCATACCTAAGTATGAAGCTGCTAAGACCGTTGTTGCGGTTGAAAATTCTGCTGAAAAACCTCTGGTCCAAGTAAGCTCTGTTATTCTCTTGCCAACAACCTCCATAACTCTATATCCCCAGGTAGCAATTCCTACGGCTATTCCAAGACCACCAAGCATGAGAATCCATGGTGGTGTTTCGGCATACCCAAAAGCTGCGCAAACGGGGCCCACAGCGTTTGCAACGTCATTGCTTCCGTGTGCAAAAGCAACAAAGCATGCACTTAGAACTTGGAGGTACCTAAAAACCCTTTCGACGCTTGTAACATCAAAATTCTCAAGAAGGATCTTTCTTATTAAGTAAAAGGTGAGAAAGCCTAGAAGTGCTCCAAAGAATGGAGAAAGAACCCAGCTTAAGATTATTCTTAACAGTACAAACCATTTTATCGCATCCAAGTCGAGTAAGCCGTTAAGCCATGCAGCAATGCCAAATCCCAGAACTGCCCCGACTATTGAATGGGAAGTCGAAACAGGCAAGCCATAGTAGGTTGCAATTGTTACCCAAAGACTTGCCGATAGGATAGATGCAAAGGCTCCTAAGATAACGATATCCTGGCTAAGAAACTCAATCGGAACTATTCCCTTTGCGATTGTATGCGTAACCCTGTGCCCAAAGAAGCTAGCCCCTAGAAATTCAAGGATACAGGCTAAAAAAATAATCTGCTTTATTGTTAAAGCCTTACTACCATAGGATGTTCCCATAGAATTCGCAGCATCGTTAGCACCGATGTTCCAAGCCATGTAAAGGCCTACAATGAGTATCGGGAGTATAAAATCCATGAGCTAGGGATTTTATTAGAATATATATATTTTCTCTACATAATCTCTGTAGAGTATAGAGATTCGTTATATCGGCGTATCTTATTTAAGTAATTATAGAGAGGAAATATGATAGTGCTGCTCACCTTTAAACTCTACCTATATTTATTTTTTGTTTTTGTTATTCCAGAAGAAAAGACGGATTCAACCAAACTCCTTTCTCCAAAGCTCTCATATCTGAACCTAACACCCAAGCGTTGCAGAGCATTTCCCTACGGCCCTTTGTCAAGAATTATCTCTTCAACCTCGCACATCTTCAAAACCTCTTTAAAGAAGGAGTAAGCAGTCAAAGCATTTCTTGCGGGATAAATTTAAATGGATGATTTTATTCCTTTCTACATCTAAAGCAGCGAATAAGCTTTCTGCCATTGTACTTCAGAATGGATTCATCAACAGCAATTCGAATTGCAAGCTTTTTTACTTATTTTCTTTCAGACTCGAGAGCGTCCTTAAACTTTTCTACCCAGTAATGAACAGTCGATTTTCCAACGTTTAAGAGAAGAGCTATCCTTCTAAAGCTTGAAGAGAGAAGATACATCGCTATTGCTGCAAGCTTGATCTCTAAGGATATATTATTCCTTTCAAAGATGTCAAATCCTTTCAGTAACTCAATAAGGTTGTTTTCTCCTATATCCGCCGTCACCATAAAAGATGATGGATAGTTGTTCAATTATTTATGATGTTCTATGCTTATTTGGACACGTCCGTTATTCCGATAGGTAAAATGCTTACCGTTGCTTCAGATCGAAGACAGAAAATCCCTAGAGGTAATCATCTCCGCCCTCAGGATTTTTTCCATGTGATACAACCCATACTCATAGCCATAGCTGTCAATAGCTGCCGTGCAGTCCTTAATAACAGCTATGCTGTACCCCCGCTGTACAGCATCTATTGCCGTATGCATTACGCATATATTGGTTGCAACGCCTGCAAGATAGATTTTACTAACTCCAAGCTCTCTAAGCAATAAATCGAGGTCTGTTGCAAAGAATGCAGAATACCTCCTCTTCTTAATGTAATAATCCGCTTTAGGCAATTCATCTATTACCTCAGCTCCTCTGCTGTTCTCGATGCAATGCTTTGGCCAAACTTTAAACTCAGCGTCATCTTCGCGATGCCAATCCTGCGTGTATATCACAGGCATTTTCCCTTTTGCTCTCTCCACAACCATTTTAAGAGGTTCAAACGTATCTTTAACGTGTTCTCCGATAAAAAGGCTGCCATCGCTGTAGCAGAAATCCTTTTGCATGTCGACAACAACCAAGCACTCCATGTGCTGGCTTAGACGGATGGAAATAAAATTGTATCACCACAACTCCGAAAGCTTTATGGTAATAAATAGTTAAAATTTTTTTAAAGTTTAAGGAGGTGAGAGCCGAGCAAGGAATAATATATCCAATTTTATTGAACCTCTACTGCAAGATCGAGGGCTATTTCAGCGATGTCTGCTGAATACGCGGCAATTCTTGTAATGCTGTCAACTATCGATTTTATTAGTATAGCCTCCTCGACTTCGTGTTCTATTATCTTTCTGTAAAATCTCTCTTCAATTGTCTTTAAATCTCCAAATTCCGTTAAAACTGTGTCTGCCAATTCGTTATCCTTCCTGAAAAATGCGACACTGGACATCTTAAGCATTTCAAGACATGGTTCAACAATACCGCACAACTCTGGCATGCTCCTTCCCAATCTCAGTAGAGATCTAGCCATGTTCGCTTCGTGATCTGCGATGCGCTCAAAACGCCTAGCAAAGCTCCAGTAGCCGAGAAGTTCTCTTGGAATGACAGCCTCGCCCTGTATTGCCGTGTTAACTTGTCTGAGGACGAGAAAGTGAAGTTTGTCAACCTCGTATTCCCTTAGGATAATGGAATTGCACACGTACTCACTGAACTCCTTAAGAGTCAAGCAGAAATCCGATAACATTGCTACGCACGTATTGCTCATCTTCTCAAGAACGTCGCTGGACTTGAACCTGTCATCAAGAAAGATTTCTATACTTATTTCTTTTCCAATGTCCTCCATTATTTCTGCTCCAATGAGAGTGTCCGCTGCGGTAGAGGCTGCTCTTCTATGTTCTTCATTGTAAACCTTTATCCTGAGAGAGTCGTAGCCAGCAAGATAGCAGGAAATTATCCTCCTAGTTAAACACGCCTCTCCCAACCCTTTGGCATCGATTTTTGCTTCTTTTCTTACAGACTTCGGTATGTGGGGAGATATGCATATCGCCTGCTTTCCAACATGCATAACTACAGAATCCCCAGCCTTTAAGCCGTTCTCCTCAACCCAACCCTTTGGCAGTGTGACGATGTAGCTGCTACCACCACTGAAGTATATCTTCCTAGCTTCGACCTTCACGAGTGCGAGTGCTAGTTATTGATATTTATTCTTATCTACCCATCAAGTATCATAGATATTTTACTTAAAGTATGTAGAGAAAAATAGATAAAAGGCTATCAGTTAATAGTCATGAAGAGATTGGTATTAGCACCGTTTTAAGTGTTCAATAGAATGAACGAAGTATTGGGGTTAAAACAGGTAGTATTTGAGGGAAAAACACATATGAAAAACATGGACCTTGCCTGGCCCAGGAGAAAGATAGGATAGTGTTCCAAAAGCCGAATCCTTTTCCAAAATCAATTTACGATAACGTGGCTTATGGGCCGAGAATACAGGGTATAAAAGACAAGAAAAAGCTGACCAATATAGAAAAGTCTAAAGCGTTGTGGAATGAAGTAAAGATCGATTGAATCTGCCATGGCTCTGAGCGCTGGACAGCTTAGCAACGCTTATGCATAGCGAGAAATTCTACTGATGGAACAAGCTTCAGCTC
>QMZF01000104.1 GCA_003663055.1 Archaeoglobales archaeon
AGATACGGTATTGAAGATAGAAACCGGGGGTCACGCCAGCTATCTCACGCAGGACTGCACCGTCTGTCACAAACCGCACACATTCATTGTGGCAGCGTCAGCGGTAACACCCACTTCAACAACACCTGTTCCAACAGCAACAACACCAACAGCAACGCCGACAGCAACGCCAACTGCTACTCCGACACCGACGCCCGGGTTTGAGGTATTGTCTGCAGTTGTTGGAGTTGGTGTGGCAACCATGATGTACATGATGCGAAGGAGGTAAATTCCTTCGTTTAATTTTATTTTTTATTTTTCTATCCCGTTCATATCTATCGTAACAGTTTTTCGTCTTCCTTATCAGTGGAATGGCATCTATACTATCGCCTTGATTCTTTCTAAGCTTACTTGCATGTATTATCTGACCAATATCAGCAGCTATTGAGTTTTTGGTATAGCTCTTTCTTCCACGCTTCTTTTACTTCTTCAGTTTTCAGTTTCTTTGCATAGTAGGTGGATGCGTAGCTTGAACTGTGCACGTAGTTCATCTTCTGGAATGGGAAGAAGGAAGAGAGATGATTACATTTATCGCCCTATCTAAGTATGTGGAAACTTGGAACTGTTGATTCAATATCAAGAGAGGCGGTAAGAAAGACCTAAAAAAGGAAATCAAGCCACGGTCAGGAAACAGTGGCGTTATATAGGCGAGGGAAAGAAGACAGAGGAAAATTATGCGAATTCATGAAGAATGTTGCAGAAAATATCCTTGAGGGAGTTAAGGTTGGATAGCCCTACAACCACGGATGCAAGTCCGATCAGATAACACTTAAATAGCATGATAAAACTCTCACGAGCATGGAGAAGCTGAAAGTTGCACTTGGCATTCTAATAATCATTTTTGCAATCGCGATGGCATTCTCGTTTAAGAGTGGTCTTTCCCCATACGTTACAGTAAGCTACGTTTTAGAAAAAGGAGAAGTGAGGAATGTTCAGGTTAACGGGACGATAGTTCCGAATTCAACCGTATATTTAGAAAACAATACGAGGATATTCGAGCTGACCGACGGTAAAGCAAAAATGAAAGTAATATATACGGGCATCCTTTCGAATTATCAGGAGGGGATTCCGGCAGTAGTGGTTGGGGATTACTACGACGGTTACTTCCATGCTAAGAAAGTCCTGCTAAAGTGTCCGAGCAAGTACGCTGCTATGGAGGAGAACTACTCCGGAAAGGTGGCCGGAAAGGTGAAATGATGGATGTTGGTTATTTTTTCCTTGTAGTTTCTCTAGTTTTCTCAATTATCTCTTTTTTTACCCTTCTTCGGTGCGCTAGAGAAGACAATGGAAGACAGCATGGAAAGCTGCAAAATACACCACGGCTGTGTCAGCGATTTCCTACTTCGCTGCTCTGTTTATCCTTCTCTACTACTTCCTCGTAAGGGACTTCAGCGTTCAGTACGTTTTTGAATTCTCCGATGTTCATCTCTCCACGTTTTACACTATTAGTGCTCTCTGGGCAGGTAGACAGGGTTCTCTCCTGCTTTGGACATGTTATCTGTCAATATTCAACGTTTCGTTGTTCTTTAGCGTTAGAAAACACGGAGATAAGGTTGTCGCTCTTGCTCTCGCCATTTCAACCCTCGTTCTTCTATTCTTCAATGTTCTGCTTCTGACGTCTTCAAATCCCTTTGTTCGCTTTGATTTTAAGCCGCCAAATGGGATAGGTCTCAACCCTCTCCTCAGAACTTTGGAAATGGCGTTCCACCCGCCGACAATATTCATTGGTTATGCAGGCATGACGATCCCCTTCGCTTTAGCAGTTTCCGGCACTATCTTTGGTGAAGACTGGATAAGGCGCTCGAGAAAGTACTTGATAACTTCTTGGGTTTTTCTCAGCATCGGCATATTTTTGGGGGCGTGGTGGTCGTACAAAACCCTTGGCTGGGGCGGTTTTTGGGGCTGGGATCCGGTAGAAAACGCAAGCCTTCTGCCTTGGTTAACAGCTTCAGCCCTTATTCACGGCATACTCGTGGAAGAGAGAAGGAAAGCCTTAAAACTTCTCAATTACATCCTTGCAATACTTACTTTCAACCTAGTTATCCTCGCAACATTCATAACTAGGAGCGGAATCATAAGTTCTGTTCACGCGTTTGCGCAGAATCCCGAAGCGCATGCGTATCTAGGATTGATTACAATGGCAACCTTGATAGGAGTCATTGCTGCAGCCTACAGAAGAGACTGCTTTAACGGCAATCTTGAAGGTTTGAGGGAAAAGCTAGTCCTTGGAAACATCGTTGTGCTCCTCCTATCAATGGCCACAGTTCTTCTTGGCACTTTAGCCCCGCTATTTATACCAAACGTTTCTGTGGACAAAAGCTACTACAACCGCCTGGAAATCCCCCTTGGAACTGCTTTAATAATACTCCTCGGCGTTTGTGCAGCAGTCGACTGGCTTGGCAGAAGGGAAAGGTTTCTGGAGAAGAGCAAGAACTCGGCGTTAGCAGGAATTTTGGCAGGAGTAGCTGTTTACATTGCTTTCAAAACCGTAATCGCTTCGCTTGGAGTTGCAATATTCTTCTTCTCCCTTCTTAATCACATTCAGGATATGAAGGGTATTTTGTCAAACAGAAGAAAGTTAGGCGGTTACATTGCTCACATCGGAATGATATTCCTCTTTATCGGTGTGATGGGTGCTTGGATGTACGAGGAGAGCTACAAACCGATCACGATTGAATATGGAAAAACTACAAAGGTCGGAGACTTTGAGCTTAGACTTGCTGGATTCGATGTCTTCGACGATGAGGAAAAGTTTACGATAGTCTCACACGTTGAAATCTATGAGAATGGGAGATTACAAGGCTTAGCACATCCTAAGCTGATATTCTATAAGCTGATGCGTAAAGATAGAGTTGTTTCTTCGGTAGAAATAATACCTCAACCCTTCAGAGATTTATATATAGCGATGGGTGGCGTTTCCAGGGATGGTAGCAAGGCTTACTATGAATTCTACGTAGTCCCGCTCATATCCTTTGTTTGGTTGGGCCCGCTCCTCATAATAGCTGGGGGTAGCATAGCCCTTTTACCACCACCCAAGAAAAGAAAAGCGGAACAACTACACGTAGCTCCATAGGTACTCCGGTAAAACGCTGGTTTTACGACGTATTCTGGTGTCAGACTCTTAAGCCATTCAACAATTCTGTCATCATAAGCATGCTTTCACTCAAAGGAACGCTGATTCCATGGGAACGAAATCTTTCATGTGCAGGCAGCCCAGGAACCATTACTGATCTCTCCTTCTCACGTCCTCCAGAAACTTTGAATTCAACCTTTTGCTTTATCTGCTAACCAGGAATCTGTCCACGACCTGAACAACACTCCTCTGGCATGGTACCGAACTTTCTCTTCATAAAATTCAGCTGGCTGCGCTTTTGAGAGAAAGCAGTATACGTGAAAGCTCGAACCGGTCAAGTATACAGCTATAGATTTAACAAGCTCATTGAATTCGTCATCTGTCTTCTTTTGGTTCCCCATCGCTTCAACTAGGAGTCTTGTAACTCCCAGAGATAGCTCAGCAGGCGTATTTGCTCTATCGATATCGATGAATATCCTTTCTATTGGTCTCCTTCCCCGTTTGTTGTGCCGTCAAAATAAGAAAAAATAAATAACCAAGATACAACATCTGCAACCCACAAGCAATTAGACTACGTTAAAGCTACAAAAGTCTTTCGAAGGAACAAGAAAGATGTAGAGCTAAAAATATTGGCAGCTCTATCATACTTGGAACGAAATAACGCCAGACCTCACTCAAGTGATACTTAGCTCTAAGTTTCAGGAAGTCCTCGTTAACGTGGTCAAAGTCCTCAATCCAAGCTCGAGCTTTCGCTGTTTGGGAAAAATGGTATCTTGGCTTTCGGAACCACGTTTTGCTCGCTATTTCCTTTTCCCTTAGAAAATTCCTTAGATGTGCAGCGATTTTACCATACAAGCTCAGAATGTCGATTTCACCAAACGGGTTTTATTGGGTACATGTTGGATTTGGCAAAATTTAAAGAAGTTCACCAACATCAAAAAGCTCAGATAAATAGAGCTCAAAACCAACAACCGGCGTTGCGAGCTTAAAGTTCTCAAGAACCTCTGGATGGATTTCGCCAAAAACTCCAACCTTCTTGCCATCCACCACTATGTTTGCCCTCCTGCCCTCTATGAACGCCTCGTCTTCGCTTTCAACAGCTTTCCATTCAACATCGAGCTCTCGCATTACCGCCTGCACAACGCTCCTTATCTCAGCGAAGTTGGCCTTAGAATGGGTTGAGCACGCTGCGAGCCTCAATTCATTCTTCGTTCCAACCACAACGTCGCCAACTTCGAATATGCGCTGAGGCATCGCGTGATGGGTGTTTAAGGAGAGCAGTTCGAGAAGCTTTGGAAGTATGTCCGTTCTAACGATTGTGTGGTCTTCGGTCAGCGGGTGCATAAGGGGCGTATAATCCTTCCACGCTTCGCCCTTTCTGCGCATGTACTCATATTGCGCCCTCTCGTTCGTCAGCGTGAATGTTATGACCTCTAAGTATCCAAGGCCCAGCATGATTTCCCTTGCTACCTCTCTCACCTCATTCCAGTTATGTGCTTGGCCAATTGTATTCGTTGCCGGATACTCTGGCTCAATTCTGTCGTAGCCGTAGCCTATGGCTATATCCTCTATGACATCCCACTCGTGCATTATGTCGGCCCTATACGGTGGCACTAGCACTTCGATGCTTTCACCAATCTCGCCAACACCAAATCTCATTCTCTCGAGAGCAAGTCTTATTTCCTCGTTGCTTAACTCAAAGCCGAGGAGGGCAGAAATCTCCTTCTTTTTAACATTCATCTTCCTGCAGCTCAGGTCAGGCGTTGTGATAACTTTATTCGGATAAGCTATACTAACGCTCTCGATTATTCCGCCTCTGTCGGCAAGCATCGTTGCAAGAATGTTCAAAGCCTTGTCGACATTCTCGTCGAAGCCCGTTACGTCTATGAACAAGTCCGTTGTTGTCTCCTTAACTCTTGTCTTTTCTGCATTGATAATGGGCGGGAAAGAGATCGTCTCGCCCTTAGAATCGACAATCATGGGGTATACGTTTTTGCCTTCTAGGATAAACCTGTACTCCTTCCCCTTCGGGTGTCTTTCGAGAATTTCTGCAACGGTCATCTCTTCGCTGAAGTCGAG
>QMZF01000105.1 GCA_003663055.1 Archaeoglobales archaeon
AATTCATAGAGGTATGGAATCTTAAAATTAAGGCTTCTTTTTAGCATTATTCCACTTTCATCCACAACGATTTTTCTGAACAGAGTATTAAGCCAGAAAGGCAGGGTGAAGCCAAAACCAAGATAAGGAATGCCGCAAAGGCAATAAAGGGGTTGTACTTCTCCCTCTCACTAAAGCCTCCAATACCTTTATTCTGCTCTCACTTGAAAGTACCTTCATGAATTCGTGAATTTTAATACTTTAGTGTAAAATATTTAATGATTGCTAATTGAGAGCAAATGTCAAAAACTGTTTGAAGATAAAAATAAATAAAAAATCCAAAATTCCTTTGATGGAAGACTGGTTCAATAGAAGGATCAAACCGATGTTAGCAGTCAGAGGCAAACCTTTCAGCAGCGACGATTACATATACGAGATAAAATGGGACGGAACGCGCTGCATAGCCTTCGTTGACGTTGAGAAAAAGAAACTTAGACTGCAAAACAGAAGGCTGATCGAGATAGCGTATCGCTACCCCGAACTCGATTTCTTCGATTTTGTATCGCAGAATAGCGTGCTCGATGGAGAAATAGTCGTTTTCCACGATGGAAAGCCATCCTTTCCTCTTTTACAGCAGAGAGAGCACGTTGACAGTAGGCTGAAGATCGAAGTTCTCTCAAGAAGAATTCCTGCCGTTTATATAGCCTTCGACGTGCTTTATACGGCAAGCGATGGGTGGATTATGAATCTGCCCTTAATTGAAAGGAGGAAAATTCTCAACGAAGTGGCAGGAGAAGCAAGGAGGATTACGAAGTCCGAATTCATAGAGAGAGCTGGTGTGGAGCTCTACAAAAAAGCGATTGAGATGGGGCTCGAAGGCGTAATGGCTAAGAGAAAGAACAGCATTTACCAACCCGGGAAGCGCAGCGGCGCATGGGTCAAGATGAAGAAGCGAAAGACACTCGAGTGCATAATCGTCGGCTGGCTTGAGGGGGAGGGAGTTAGGGAGGGGAAGTTCGGTTCCCTCGTTTTAGCCCTAAAATCAGGAGATAAGCTCGTCCACGTTGGGCAAGTTGGTACAGGCTTCGATGCAGAGTTCATAGACTGGTTTTACGGAAAGCTGAAGGAGATAGAGATAAGCACCCCATGGTTCGAAGCAGAATTCAAACGGCGTGTGCACTGGGTTAAGCCTGTATACGTCTGTGAAGTCGAGTTTCTCGAAGTTACTGAAGATGGAAAGCTTCGCGCTCCCGTCTTTCTGAGGCTCAGGGATGACAAGGCGTGGGATGAATGTACTGTTGAAGGGCTTTACAGTCTGATCGATTGAAGTTTGATTTTATTTCTGACTCCAGAGAAACATCTATCTCCTCATCAACTCCTCTATCCTGTCCCCAACTTCAGAAATCCAGTCAATTCCACCAGGTTTGTACTTGTCCCCTTCACCCTTCAAAATCTCCTCTATCGAATCTGCAACCTCTTTCGGGCTCAAATCGGTCGTGTCTATCTCGTAAACATCCTCACACTCTTCCATTGCCTCTACGAGGATTGCATCTATGAGTTCCGCTTCTACGTTCTCAAGCACTTTCTCCTCGCTCCATCCCTTCGATTCCAGCCTTTCCTTCAACACAATTGGATTGCAACGTAACACTATGACTCTATCGGGGTTGAGGAGGTGAGAAAGATGTCCCTCCAGAATGACAACCTCATCCTCTGGAGACTCCAGCTTTTCTGCAAGCTCTTCCACGTCAACTATCTTCGAATCGTCTTCCTCGCCTATTATACAGTCGAACTTCTCTGCAAGTTCATTTACTGATTCTACCCTGTAACCTCTCGCCCTTAAAATCTCTGCAACCGTTGTCTTACCAACACCCGGCGTACTTGTTAGCGCTACGAGCACAGAACATCCTCCATCGCTTCAAGAAATGCGTCGTTCTCTTCCTTCTTGCCAATACTCACACGAACGTGATGCTCGCTGCATCCAATGAATTTTGAACAATCTCTAACAATAATCCCACGCTTCAAGAGCTCTTCAGCAAGCTTTGCAGATTTTAGCGGTGTTTCAATCAGGATGAAGTTCGCTTCAGAGGGGTAAACCTTAACACCCATATCCATCAGCTTTTTGCTCACCCTTCTCCTTTCCTCCCTCGTTTTCTCTACAACAAACCTCAGGAATTCTTGATCGTCGAGGGCAGCCATTGCTGCGAGCTTTGCAGGAGTTGAGAGGGGAAAAGGCGTCGAAACCTTCAGATACTCTTTTCTGATTTCTTCAGAAACGATGGCATACCCTATTCTCAAATTTGCGAGGCCAAAGGCTTTTGAGAAAGTTCTTGCTATAACGACGTTCTCGTATTCAGCTAGCTTCAACAAGTTTTTCGATGAAAATTCCGCATATGCTTCATCAACAAAAACAACGGCATTGCAGCTTTCTGCAATCTCCCTAACAACCTCTTCGTTTTCGATGTTTCCCGTAGGGTTGTTTGGTGAACATAAAAGCACAATTTTCGTTTTTTCACTTACTGCATCCAGCATAGCCTGAACATCTATGCTGAAGTCCTCCTTTCTTGCGATGCACACATCTCTTGCACCACAAACCCTCGTCAGTATGTGATAGTAGGGGAACGATGGAATGGGAATCACAACTTCATCGCTTGAATCGACGAACAGCTTGAAGATGTTCTCCATCACACCATCAATGCCCGCCCCGAGGACAATCCTCTCCGCATCAAATCCAACATATTCCCCAATTTTCTGCCTCAAATCCTCTGGATCTGGTTCTGGATAGATATGGAGATCTTCATAGCTCTTGAATGCTTTAACGGCTTTAGGACTTGCCCCATACGGATTCTCGTTCGATGCGAGTTTTACAACCTTATCCAGCCCATACTCCCTCTTTACCTCATCTATGCTCTTTCCCGGAACGTAGGGTGAAACACTCTTCAACGCTTCTCTGAACTTCATCTCCTCACCTTTGTACTCTTGCCTACCTTTACCTCTCCACCTTTATCTCAGCCAAACTCCATCCCTCTTCAACGCCCTTAAGCGTAGAAATCAGAGCTGCAATAACATTCGCAAACACGCTGCTAACATAGGGGTTGAGCGGGATTCTCTCGCCATCAACGACAAGAGTTACCTTTGCTTTTTTCTCTTTTTCCTCCATGCCTCTCCGCTTTCCTCACGGACATATAAATCTCTCTGCCTTTTGTCGTTTTATGAAGTAAATTAGGCTAATCAGCCGAAACAACTTACCTAAACCTAACAACTTCAACATCCGTCTTTAAAAAATACTTATCATCTGTTACAACCTTTGCTCCAACGTGCTTGGCGTAAGCGTTATGGCGCTTATGTAGCCATCAGCCTTGTTACTTATCCACTTTTGTCAAAATCCTTTCAACGAAATCCGCTCTTCATTGTTGAAGAAAGCTGCTAGAGCCTTAGTATCGAGAAGATACCTCGAATTCCTCATTCTCTCCTGATTTTTTCGACCTCTTTTGACGCTTCTTTGATTTTATCTATATCCCTCAACTTTTGAGAACTTAACAACCGGTCGGAGAACAATCTCATCACCTTTAACATCTACAAGAAGCTTGTCACCCTTATCAATTCCAAGCTTCTTTCGTATCCACGCAGGTATGACTATCTGACCTTGTTGATTTTCTCTAAGTTTTCCTTAAGCCTTTTCTCATAGTACTCTTTTCTCTTTCCGTCCTTGAAGTTTCATGCTATACTTTTGTAACTCTTCTTCATCTTCTTCCCCACAACCGGAGCAGCAACTGTATAGATTATTGACATAAAAACGCAAATCCAATTCCCGGCAGCGCTATAAATTTTCTTCTTGCAAGTTCTCCAACCATTTGCCCGACCACTGCTCCACTAGCACCTCCAGCTACACCCACGATCATTAGAATTCCCGAAGCTAAAGAGAGTCCAAAGCTCCACTTTTTGCTGATGAGAACTATTAAGCCAAAGAGCAAGCCAATTAGATATGTTAAAGGAGGTGCAACTTCTCTACCCAGCGCATCCTTAATAAACAAGGTATAAGTTCCTGGTGGTGGTGTTCTACCATAATCACTCATTCGAAGTTTTGCCCCTGTTACTCCTAATTCAACATAACTCCAGTCAGTTTTTACCCCATCTGGGTCTGTGAGTGTTAATTCAACACTCTTGGTCGCTGAAAACTTTATTTGTAACTTAGGAACACCCATATCGTTTATCACTTTCCACTCCTTTAGTTGGAATTGTGGAGTCTCTTTAGGAGTTGAAGAGGGTGTTAGTGCTGGAGTAGGGCTAGCTGCTGGGTGTTGGAGTTACAGGAATGGGTGTTGAAGGTGGCTTTTCTTCAGCACATCCTGTTAAAACACAACTAATCCCATGAGTAGCAAACATAACAAAATCCTCATAATGGATGATTTTTCTTTCTTCCTAATAAAATTTTTGATTCTAATTAATGCTTTGAAACCCTTTTTATAACACCACCTTATTTCGCCCAGTACTTCAGAAATTTTATCTATCTGTTAGATAATTTCCCATCTTTCAAGTTTTTTAATATAAATGAGTAGATATTTGTTTTGGTGTTAGACACAGGCGGTCTAATTTCTTCTTAAAGTAAACTTAATTTTATAATATAACTGAAGGTTTTAAAAATTTTTTGTTTAATTACACAGTTGTTAATGAATTATGTCCTACTTTACACCACATTTAAAGTAAGGCTCTCTCAGCATTACTGCCCTCTTTATTGCATTTATCAGCTCCTCACCATCCAAGTTTCTTACATCAACGAGATTGTCGTTTCTCAGCAAACAGGGCTTTATCTTTCCGTCAGAGGTTACTCTTATGCGGTTGCAGTGCAGGCAGAACTCGGAGTTGTCAAGCGGTTTAACGAACTCTATAGCAGCATTGTCCAGAACGTACTGCCTCCTTCGATGCATGCTCCTAATAAGTACAGCCCTCGCTTTGCCAGCGTATTTCTTCTCTATCGGCGAAATATCGCAGTAGTACCTTTCGAGCTCTGGGGTTTTTAGCAGCTCGATAACCTGAAGGATTACCTTTATGCCATCTCTGTTAAAGCTCGACGCAAAGTCGAGCAGCTCGTCAACTTCTTCTTCGTTCACACCCTTCATCACAACCATATTAAGCTTTACTGGCGTTAGTTCAGCGTTCACAGCCGCGTGTATCCCGTCTATCACCTTCCCAAGCTTGCGCCTGACG
>QMZF01000106.1 GCA_003663055.1 Archaeoglobales archaeon
GCGGTTATGATGTCTGCTCTCGTCTTTGCAGGGGCAAGCCAGTTTGTAGCTTTACAAATGCTTATCCATAAGAGTTCGGCTTTGTTAATAGTTCTCACAACTTTTCTAGTGAATCTTAGGCACATTCTTATGAGTAGCTACATGTCTGCACTTTACAGCAGGATAAACGCTGGGAGGATTAAGAGGGCACTGGTTTCGTTTGGAATTACAGATGAAACCTTTGCAATAGCATCGAAGAGGTTGAAGGAGTTGCCAGATGCGAACTACAATCTAGGCCTGAACTTCCTCTGCTACGTTTCGTGGATTACAGGAACAGCAGTCGGACTGCTTTTCGGAAACGTAATACCCCTTAACGTTGTAGATGCATTGCCCTTTGCTTTAACGGCATTGTTCATAACTCTTCTTGTCCTCAGCGTTGAAAACAGGGTTGATGTGGCTGTTGCAGCAATTGCAGCCATTGTGTCGATACTGCTGGGGTTTCTGCCTGTAGGGTGGAACGTAATGATTGCTGCCCTCGTAGCGTGCGCTTTAGGAGGTGTGTTCGAGAGATGGAAGAGCTAGTTTTTATTATTTTGGGAATGGCTGCAGTTACGTACGTTCCAAGGGCTCTACCCATGCTCTATCAGAGGCTTGAGTCTCTGCACTTTTTGAAGTACTTGCCTGTAGCAATATTCTCCTCGCTCGTTTTTCCCGATTTACTCGTTGTCGATTCGCAGATTGCTATCAGTGGAAAGACGCTCGCCGGATTAGCAGCATTTATAGTTGCTTGGAAAACAAGAAACTTAATAGCCACGATGGTTGCTGGTGTTGCTATGCTTTACCTTGTTAACGCGTAGTTGGGCTTGTCTTAGGCTTTAGAAATCTGATCAGTTTTGCGAAGATCAATAGAAAATTCGAACGGTTCGGCAAGCTTGGGTGAGATTAGGAGTTTATGGAAAAAGAATCTATCTTTTAGCACGGCTCTTGCTGCAGAAACGAGGTGTGCAACTTCAGCCATTTTTTCAGCCATTTCGAGGCTGTTTACGGAGTTGTTGCCTATTGTAATCCCAAGCTGGGAGATTCTTTTGACTACTTCAAAATCACACAAACCGCCGGGAATCATCGCATCAACATGGACATATACAGCCCCAGCCTCAAATGCGAGCTTAGCAACCTCAACGCAGTTTTCACTATTTCTGAGCTTTACTCCTGTTGGTGCGATTGCTGAGGTTTCCTTTACTATCGTAAATAAATCTTTGGGATGTTTCATGAGCCACATTCCGCATTTAGCTTCTATAAGCTCGGGCTGTCTGCAGTGTGCGTTAATCTCTACTATTCCTCCGTAACGTCTCACTATGTCTGCAACATCAAGAAAACCGTTGAGGGAAGAAGATCTAACGTTCACAGCAAAAACTTTCCTTCCAGAAATCTTTGCCACTTCGCTTTCTATGCCCTCAATGGGACTATCAAACAAGAACTCTTTTCTTCCTCTCGCCACAACCTTTCTCGCAGCTTCCATAGCCATTAAATCGGCGTTGAACCCTCCAAGAATTACAAGACCAGCCGGGAAGCTCATGCAGAATTCGGCATTGTTTATTCCGGCCATTGCAGATAAAACAAGCCTGTTGGAGATTCTCATACTTTTTTAACCTCTTTCAAAACGCCATCGAAGACCCTCACAGCCTTGCCCGTTATGAAGGCTGTTTCGGCAATTTCTATCCTCAAGATGCCGCCCTTAGTTTTCACAATCGCCTTTGGTTCCACAAGGCCAAGCTTACTTGCAACAGCAATGACGGCAACACTTCCGGTTCCACAACTTAAGGTTTCGTCTTCCACACCCCTTTCGTAAGTCCTCACCTCAACCTCTTTTCTCGACACAATTTTAGCAAAATTAACGTTTGTTCCTTCAGGAAACGCATCACTGTACCGTATCTTCTTCGCCTCTCCTATGTCAAAATCCATCGAATCAACAAATACCACAGCATGGGGCACACCGGTATTTACTGCATAAACATCCATTTTCTTACCAAATACTTCGAAGCTTTTGTGCCACACCCCATCAAATACTCCGCCAATAGCAGAAATTTTTTCCGGCTCGAAAACAGGCGTACCCATGTCCACCCTTACCCAGTACTCGCAATTTTCAACGCTCACCTCGAGCTCCTTTATGCCTGCTAGGGTTTCAGCTTTAAGCTTTCTGCTGGTGTAGCCCTCTTCTACAACATAGCGCGCAAAACAACGAATGCCGTTTCCACACATCGCTGCTTCACTCCCATCGCTGTTGAAGTAACGAAACCTTACATCTGCAACGTCGGAGCGCTGAACGAATATAGCTCCATCACCCCCAACTCCAAAGCGTCTGTTGCAGACTGCCCTTACAAGTGCAGGTTTTTCTTTTTCTGCAACGACTTCTTCATTGAATTCGTCGAAGATTACAAAGTCGTTTCCGTTGCCGTGCATCTTGGTAAAGCTGATTTCTGTAAACTTCATTTCAGCACCTCCCTAAGCTGTTCTGCGAGGGCTTTAGCGTTCTTAACAGCATCTCCCTCGTATATGCTCCTCCCAACGATTATAAAGTCCGCTCCGGCCCTTATCGCTTCGACTGCTTTCCCGCCCTGTGCCCCAACACCCGGAGAAAGGATCTGCATATTGCCTGCAATTTCCCTCAGCTTCTTTATTCTCTCGGGTCTGGTGGCGGGAGCAATGATACCGCTACAACCCAACTTTTTTGCCATCTCTACTATTTTCTCCGAAACTCCTGTCATGAACTCTTTTCCACCCTCGCTACTAAGCTCCGAAACTACGTAAACTTCCCCATCGAACTGTGATGCAACCTTAAGCACCGCTTTTACAGAATCGCTACCTGTAAAGCCGTGAGTTATAACGGCTTTAGCTCCATTCTTAAATGCGAGTTCTGCTATTTTTGCAGAAATATGGGGAACGTCCGCTATCTTGAAATCGGCAATAACAGGTTTGTAGGCTGCAAGCTCCCTTATCACGGAAATCCCTTTTGATAGCACGAGGGGATAGTTCACCTTGATCGCATCAACCCATTCAGCAATTTTAGCAGCGATGGATGTATCATCCACATCTAAGGCTACAACAATACCTGTTTTCCTCTGCATAAAAAGCCATCAAGGCTGGCAGTATTTAGATTTTCTCTCAAAATCCACGAAACTCTTTCAGCTTAGCACATTGGATAATTAAGAAAAGCTTAAATTCAAGCAAAGAAAGGGGGGTGGGGTGGCTGGGATAATGGCAATGGAAGGTAAACTTATTGGTGGAAAGCTTTATGCGTTTTTAGATACTCTTGAAAAGCACATAGGTGTTTTAAAGAAAGAAATAGACCCTCCCCAAGTTACTGAACTCATAAAAGCAATAGAAGAGGCGGACAAGATATTTGTAATGGGTGCTGGCAGGAGTGGATTCGTTGCCAAAGCTTTTGCCATGCGCCTAATGCATCTCGGCTACAACGTATACGTAGTGGGCGAGACAGTAACGCCAAGAATATCGAAAAACGATGTTTTGATATCCATATCTGGTTCTGGTGAGACTACTTCGGTTGTTAACATAAGCAGGAAAGCTAAGGAGCTCATAGGCTCAAAACTTGTGGCAATAACGCAAAACAGGAGCTCAACCCTTGCAGAAATTAGCGATGTGATTGTTGTTCTGAAAGCTAAAAACAAAAATCAAAGAGACGAGAGCATATCGAATATAGCCCCCCTTGGAACACTCTTTGAGCTAACGGCATTGATATTCCTCGACGGTCTTGTAGCTGAACTCATGGGCTTGAAAAGCCTTACAGAAAGGGATTTGGAGAAAAGGCATGCGGTTCTTGAGTGATAGGCATGCAGGAAGTGTTTGAGCTGCTCGAAAAACTTAGCAACGCCCATGGTATAAGTGGATATGAGGATGAAGTTAGGGAGATAATCAAGGCAGAACTTGAAGGCGTTGTAGATGAAATAAAAGTTGATAATCTCGGCAATCTGATAGCTGTTAGGAACGGAAGTGAGAAAAAGCTCATGATCGCTGCGCACATGGACGAGATAGGTTTTATGGTAAAGTACATAGATGATAAGGGGTTCATCCGTGTAACGCCTATAGGCGGTTGGTTTGATCAAACAGTTCTCAACCAACGCGTGGTTTTGCACGGAAAAAAAGGAAAGGTTTACGGCGTTTTTGGATGCAAGCCGCCCCACATAATGAAGGACGAGGAGAGAAAGAAGATCATCAAAATTAGAGACATGTTCGTTGACGTTGGAGCATCGAGTAAGGAGGAAGTACTTGATATGGGAATAAACATAGGAACACCGGTAACAGTCGATAGACAGCTTGCCAAGCTCGGTAAAAGAGTTACAGGTAAGGCTTTCGACAACAGAGCTGGAGTAGCTGCGATGATACTTGCGATGAAGGAAACGAAGAGCGATGCAACGATATACGCAGTTGGAACTGTTCAGGAGGAGGTAGGATTGAAAGGTGCTAGAACTTCAGCCTTCGCAATCGAGCCAAATGCTGCAATAGCCCTCGATGTGTGCGTTGCTACAGATTTTCCCGGAGCTGAATCTGCACACACGGACATAAAGCTTGGCAAAGGGCCGGCAATAACGGTTGCTGATGCGGCGGGAAGGGGGCTAATAGCGACAAAAAAGGTTCTGGAGTGGCTTACGGAAACTGCCGAAAAGAACGAAATTCCGTACCAGCTTGAAGTAGCCGAAGGCGGCACTACTGATGCTACTGCAATACACTTAACGAAGGCTGGAATACCTACGGGAGTTATCAGCGTTCCCGCAAGGTACATACATACGCCTGTAGAGGTCATAGACCTAGAAGATCTAAAAAATGCTGCCATGCTCGTCGCCAGAGCCCTAGAAAGGGCAGGTAAATACTTCAAGTAGTTCTTAAAGCTTGAGTTGAGATAAATACGATCAACCCGTGATGCTTTTTTTGTGAGCGAACAAAAATAAAAACTATATTCCTTCCTCTTAGCCTAGCAATTTTTTAAACAAAGCATTTTGCTGATTCTATTATCCCAAGACATTTCTCATCGTTGTAAAATACATGTTAGTTCAGACTCACCTTAACAATCAAAATATCCTGTCCTTCGCCTCTTCCTACAGCAAAATCTTTAAGCGAGCCTTTGGCGTCGTTTAAGCCTAAGGTGCAAGACCTGA
>QMZF01000107.1 GCA_003663055.1 Archaeoglobales archaeon
CAGGGTAGATAGTCTAAACATACCTGCAAAAGTATACCTAAATGAGTATACCCGGAGAGGTATAAAGGGGAAATAAGCAACCCAATAAGTTGGAAACCCTGTCTGCCTCGGATCGCAGGCAGGAGGAAGTGTTAACTTCAGTTGTTAGTGTCAACTATTGTTATTCTACTAGCCTAGAATATCTATAGTTTTGTTCAAATACAATGTGAAAAATAAAATGAGGGATGGTGTTATGGACAAGTTTATGTATGAGATTAGGAGATTTGAAGCTGGAGTTTTTGATGGGTTGATTTTTGAATTTGAGCTGAAAGA
Organism: Archaeoglobales archaeon; assembly: GCA_003663055.1. GTDB lineage: Archaea > Halobacteriota > Archaeoglobi > Archaeoglobales > Archaeoglobaceae > Archaeoglobus_C. The sequence continues at coordinate 313 of QMZF01000107.1, forward strand.
ACTTGTCAGCCCGGGTGGAGTATCAAAAATTGAAAGACAGCTGCCAGATCTCGAAGGAAGAATTCTTATAATAAGCGGTAAAGGTCCAGCTTGGCTCTACTGCATGATTATGCGGAAATACCTATGTAGGTTCCCGGTAATTGCTGTGTATGATCCAGAGTTGCAGGCTGCTATTATTGTGAGCAGTCACCTGATGAGCTTCAAAATGGGAGATCTAATACAATTAAAGCTTTAAAAGAAGCTGGTGAGTTTTGTATTTAACCTTCACAAAGACTTTAAAAATAAGGAGGTTTAATTGTTATGATGCTATCTGAAGAAGAGTTAAAGAAGCACATCATCGATCTGCTGGAGAGGGATAAGGAGTTCAGATATACTGTAGCTGGGCTTATAGGCCTAAAGGAGATTCTAGATGAGTTGAGAAACCTCAGAGAGGAGATGGCGAAGAGGTTTGAAGAACACGATAGAAAATTTAACGAGATTATTGTAAGATTGGATGAGCACAGTGAAACTCTCAAACTTTATGGAAAGGAAATAAAACTGCTGAGAGATGATTTTCTGGTATTTCAGAAGAAATTAGACCATTTTGAGGGGGCTCAAATAACGTTCAAACATCGCTTAGATGCTCTCGGCGCTAGATGGGGTTTAATGAGTGAGGAAGCATTCAGAGAGGGTTTAAAAGGTGTTGTTGAGAGATGCTTCGGTGGAAAGGTCGAGAAATGGGTTTATGAGGATAAGGATGGTTTTGTTTTCGGATATCCCTCCGTCGTTGACATAGATGTTGTCGTTAGGGATGGTGAGCATGTGCTCATCGAAGTGAAATCGAATGTTGATAAAAGCGATGTTAGCATTCTCTTAAGAAAGGGGCAGCTTTACGAAAAAGTGAAGGGTGTTAAACCGAAACTGGCAATAGTGTCACCGTATGTTGATGACAAAGCCATGGAATTTGCGAGAGAAGTGGGAATAGAAGTTTATACAAAATTGGACTAAGTCACGAGCTCTCGTCGTAGCAGGCGGAGCAATCTAAAAAGAAGCTTGAAAAAATACTTTCGAAATATGGTGTAAAGGAACCAGAGGAAATAGAAAGAAAATTGAAAGGGCCGGGTCTATGATAATCCATTTCAGCAAGATGGGGGGAACATGTGAAAAATTAGTTTCTTCATTCTGAAATGCTGCAAGAGCCAATTATGGATTCGAACCTGCAGCTGATTGCAAATCGAATCATCAATAAAAAAATAAAGTTGATCTAAACAAGATGAAAAGTTACTTACCAAGGCTTTTCTTTAACTCTTCTATTCTCCTGTTAATTTCCTCCAGTTCGGCTTCGAGTTCCTTCTTCTCCTCCTCAAGGGCCCTAAGTTCATCTTCAGGCGTTAGAGGCGTTGGCGGGTATGCTGGGTAATAGGCCCATCCCGGATACCACCACGGCCATCTCCATCTCCAACCTCTGCCCCATCCCCAGCCGGGCCACCAACCCCACCAAGGCATTACCACCACCTCCAAAATCTTCTGAATCTATAACCTCTAAATCTCCTCCATCCTAGCCAACCAAACCACCTACCGCCGAAAGGTGGCCAGACTGCACGATTTGCGAAACCTGGCATGCGGTAGCCTGAACAGAACCCTGCCCTTCTACCTGTCCTCGGCCCAAAACCCCATGGTCCTGTCCCATCACCACCTGGCATGGCAACCACCAAAATGAATAAAAATTCAAAAGACTTTAAAGTTTTCGGTTGACCGAAACTTATCTTTCGTAGCCCAAGACTAATTTAAGATTGCCGATCTCACAAAATTTAATGTTCTGACTCAAAAACTCATTATCACCAGAACTTCTAGCAGAAAAGATTAATAGAAGGAAGTACAAAATAATAATGTAGGTGATTATAATAATGATGAACGTTCAACAGTATCATGTTGTTCCAAGTATAAGGAGCAAACCCACGGGTATAACCCTTCTCGATAAGAGGTTAGACGGGGGTCTGCCCGAAGGTAGCTTGGTTTGCGTTTATGCAAGCCCCATAAGCATGCCTGAAGCTTTTCTTTACCAGTTCGCATCTGTAAATCACACCTACTACTTTATAACCTCCCGTCCTGCACAATACGTCAAAGAAAATATAGAAGCAATGGGATTCTCCGCAGAAAACGTGGAATTCATCGATGTGTTCTCCCAGTACTACCTAAACGAATATGGCCAATTCGTGCTTGAAGACCGCTACAGAGATAAGGAGATCTTCGACTTCGTCGACCACCACATCAACGAGATTTTGGCGAAGCAAGGAGAATACACGGTTATATTCGACTCAATATCCTTTTTCCTTAAACTCGATGTTGGCAGAGGTCTGAAAGAGTGGTTGATCAACAAGTTGTACATCGCATCGAAGCAGAGCAGGAACCTATTCTACATTTATATGATGAAAGGTGTGCATCCTGAGGATCTTGTTTACATGGTTATGGATATATGCGACGTCATATTCGATATAGATACCGAACGCATCGGCGATCGCATTACCAGCAGGCTGGCAATTCCGAAGATCAGGAACAAGCCACCTATGACCGAAACTTTCAAGTTCTACATCAGCGAAGGTGTACAGATCGATACGTCGAGGGACATTGCATAGTTGCTTCTTAACTCGCCAAGTTTCGATTGCGGTTCTTTGCATACTTGTAATCCGCTCTCAAAGATTAACGAAAAGGAAACTAGAGGAATGCCTGGGGTCTCAAACTGCGCATCCTCGAAGTCGATGAGGTACTCTATGGCATTGTTCTGAGCTGGGTTAAAAGACTCCTGAGCGAAAAAACCAAAATAGCCCCACCAATTCCTAACCTTGAAAATCTCTAATTCAAACTTTAATCTTAATAAAAAATTTTAAAATTTTGTAGCCCGCCGTGTGGAATCCCCATCACTTCTCAGGGGACGCATGGCTGGCGGGCACTTAAGTTATAATTCTCCAAATCTTAAAAATTTTACCACTTTTGGAATTGGCCGAGCTTGAACGCCGCAACTAACTGAGCAGTTCAATTACGCTAGCGTTGCTGCTGAGCATAAAAACTCCAATTAAAGTCCAATCGTTCTCTTAAAAAGCAAAGATATAGCTACAAAACAGGGTGTTAAGAATTCCGGACTTTTTAACAAACGAGCAAAAGTCATCAACTATAAATATCCCGCAAGCTAGTAACCATCAACATCATCAACAAATACGAAGAATTTTAATACTGTTAATTGTAGTGATAATGATAACATGAAGGGTGAAAGAATGGGCAGGAAGAGAAGAGTAAGAATACTGATAGTTGACGATGAACCGGCGATTAGAGAGGTTATGCGGCTTATTCTAAAGAACTACGAAGTCGTAGAGGCCTCAAATGGAATAGAGGCGCTAAAAAAGTGCGAGGAGTTTAAGCCCGATCTAATATTGATGGATATAATGATGCCGCGAATGAATGGAATTGAAGCAACCAAGGCCATACTCGAGAAATTTCCTGACGCTAAAATAGTCGCAGTAACGGCGTATGCAACCCACAAAGGAAAAGAGATGCTCGAAGCTGGCGCAGTTGATATCCTCGAAAAGCCCTTTGGAAGAAAGAAACTGGAGGAACTTGTCGAAAGCCTTGTTTCTGATAAAGAGAAGAAAAGTAAAAAAGGTAAAAAATAAAGAGAGATGAATGCTAGAGCTGATGAAATATTAAGATCCCTCCCTCTCATCCTTATAATTACGGATTCCAAGTTGAGAATTACGGGTTGTAGTAAGGAAGCTGAGAGGCTATTCCAGAAAAGAGAAGAAAAGCTTAGGGGACAGAACATAACGAGTATACTGCTCTTTGATGGTGAGGCTACAAAACAACAAGTTTTCATTGCTGAGGGGATGAGGGGGGATGGTCAGAAGGTTGTCCTCGAATGTAGGTGTGCTCCTATAGCAGACGGTTTCGTTTTCGCTTGTAGAGATGTAACCAAGGAAATTGCTGAGATAGGAGAACTACAGAGCTATAAGCAGTTCTTTTTTCGCTCAGGAGACATACTCTTTAGGTTTGGAAGAGTGGACATTAACCCATCGTTCTGTAATATCCTAGGTTATACGATGGGCGATCTAATAAACGCTGCTTTTCAACAGCTTATTTACCCCGAAGACCTCCAAAAGGCAATTGATGAAATTTCAAAGGTTTTAAAGGGAGAATCTACAAAGTTCGAGCTCAGATTGCTTTCCAAAGATGGCTGCATTCTTTGGTTTGAGGTTGTAGCATGGCCATGGATGGAGGATTCTGTTCCAGCAGGAGTCGAGGGCATACTAAGGGATATAACCGAACGAAAGTCGAGAGAACTAGAGCTTGAGAGGAGAGCGAAAAAACTCGAAGTACTCAACCGAGTGCTTAGGCACGATCTTAGTAATTATCTAACTGCGCTTAGGAATTACACTGAGCTGGTAAGAGAGGAAGCAAAAACGGAGTACTTCGAAAGAATAGACGACATAATCTCAAGGGCTATAGAACTTATAAATGAGATTAGGAGTGCTGAAGAAGTTGAGAAGGCGGAACAACTCAAACCCGTAAACTTGTCGGAAGTGCTTGTAAAAGAGATTGATGGTATAAGAGGCCCTAACGTAAGCATAACGGCTGTCGTTCCAGAGAACATCATAGTTCTTGCGAATGAAATGCTTCACGTCGTATTTAGCAACATTTTGAGAAATGCCATAATACACAACGACAAAGAAGAAAAGAAGATATGGGTTACTGTAAGCAAGGAAGATGGATGGGTTGAGGTAAGAATAGCAGACAACGGCCCTGGAATTCCGGATGAATTTAAGGAGGAGATATTTAAA
>QMZF01000108.1 GCA_003663055.1 Archaeoglobales archaeon
ATTCTATGCTTTCAGACCGAATTTAACGTTTATTTTCGTGATTTATTTTTAGTAGCTTTTAAAGCACCCTAAAAACTCAAGAGATATAGAAAATGATAAATAGACTTATCCAGAGCAGTCCACAAATGTATGAAATATGACGTGATAATAATTGGAGCGGGGCCAGGCGGGCTTTTTGCGGCTTACAAGCTCGCGGGAAAACTGAAAACTGCTATTTTCGAGATGGGGAGAGATATCGATAAGCGAAAGTGTCCTAGTGATCTAGCAGAGAGTTATTGCCTTAAATGCTCTCCATGCAACATAACCTCTGGAATTGGCGGAGCTGGAGGGCTTTCCGACGGAAAACTCAATTTTGTTAAGCCCGAATATCCTTCAAGCTATACAGTTGGCGGTGATTTTTTAGGGCTTGTTGATGAAGATTACCTGCTTGAAAAGATGGATGAAGTCGATAGGATTTTCCTCCAGCACGGAGCTCCAGATGAAGTTTACGGAGATGACAATGGAAAGTTGGAGGAACTGCTCAGAAAAGCAAACGCAGCGGGTATAGAGTTTGTTCCGCTGAAACAGAGGCATGTTGGTAGCGACGAACTTCCAAAGGTGATAAAGAGTATAGAAGATTACCTAAAAGGGAATGGCGTAGAAATATTCACGAACACTATGGTTGTAGACATAAATCCCGAAGAGAAGAGAATTGTAACGCAAAACGGCGAGAAGTACGGCTACAACTACTTGATAATTGGCGTTGGCAGAGGTGGTTCCGTCTGGCTTGAAAAGTGGGCAGAGATGTACGGCCTTGCAACGGGCAACAGGCCAAAGGCGATAGACGTCGGCGTTCGAGTTGAAGTGGCAGCATCCATCATGGAGGAAATAACGTCGATAATCTACGACCCTAAACTTAGGGTCATGACCAAGAAGCACGACGATTACGTCAGGACTTTTTGCACCTGTCCACGGGGCTGGGTAATCAGAGAAGATTACGGAGACTTCTGCTTGGTAAACGGACATAGCAAGGCTAAAGAGAAGACAAACAACACGAACTTCGCACTGCTCGGCCATTATCACTTTACCGAGCCTTTTGAATATCCAAATGAGTGGGGAAGGGATTTGGCAAAGATAACAACGAAACTTGGCGGAGGAAACCCAATAGTGCAGAGATTAAAGGATTTAAGACTTGGAAGGAGGAGTACAGAAACAAGAATAAAGAACAACAGGCTCGTTCAGCCTACACTCAAGACGGCAATACCGGGAGACATAAGCCTTGCATACCCGGGAAGGGTGATCGATGACATAATAGATGCGCTTGAGCAACTTGATAGGGTCATACCAGGTGTCGCAGACGATTCAACACTCCTCTATGCCCCCGAAATTAAATTCTACTCGCTAAAGCTTGAAGTAAACTCGGAGATGGAGACGAGCGTAAAGGATGTCTACGCAATAGGAGATGGAGCTGGGATAAGCAGAGGAATAGTCGGCGCTGCTGTCACAGGGTTGATCGCAGCAGAGAGCATACTGAAGAAAGAGAGAGTTTTAGAAGTTAGAGACCAGCACTACGTAAAATAGTGTCGACGTCAACGTAGCTTTCCACGAATTCTTTGAAGCGTTCAATTTTTTTCCTTCCCCTAATCCTGACTTTTCCAAATGCCCTTCCAAGTCTTTCCACAGTCGTGAGAGTGTCTTCCTTAACGAGAATAATTGGTACTCCTCTATCTTCTGCAAGCCCCACAACCGGCCTTGGCGGCTCTAAATTGCCAGTTAGGATGAGACACTTCACACCGGAGTTTATCGCAACTACGTGAAGATCCGAGCGGTCTCCGCCGGTGATAACAGCAGCGTTTCTTGCAGCCCTGAAGTATGATGCCGCCGATTGAGGTGACATAGCTCCTATTAAGTACTGCTCAATCAGAACACTCTCCATCGGTTCGACGATGTACTCCCCATTGAGGACTTTTCTGATTTCCTCTACATCCATTCCCGCAAGCAGTGCATCCTTCGGTAGCATTCCCACAAGATCGATACCCGCCGGTTGCAGAACGGTAGATGCTACAGCTTTCAGGTACGCTCGCTTGTAGCCCGTTATCTGGTTGAAGATTGCCATCATCTCCCCCATGATTCTCCTTGCAGAAAGCAGCCTATCAATCGTGAAATCCCCGTTGTACCTTGCTACCATTAGTATCTTCGATGAAAGCAGATTCGCTATCTCTGCATCGCTCAAACCTATAGCCTCACCTGCCGAAAAACCCATAGAGCCTTCAACAAGCACAACATCCTTTCCCTCACTAACCCTGCCGAACGCTTCTCTTACTTTCCCCCTCAACTCTTCCCTATTCGCCAAAAGCATGAAGTCTACGTAGCTTTCAACCCTGATTGGACAAACGTCATCACTAACCTCTATTCCAAGAACTTCAGCCATTATCTCGGCATCAGCGTCATCTTTTGTGGAAAAGGGCTTGAAATATCCGACTTCGTATCCTTTTTCCTTTATTATGAGGCCGAGAGCAAGAATTATTCCACTCTTTCCAGAATATTCCTCAAGGGAGGAAACTAGAATGTTTCTCATGCTTTACCACCTCTATAAGTAATTTTGAAGTCAAGAGCGTAACACCCATCCTCAAAAACCCTAAGCGGGTTAATTTCCATTTCCATTATCTTAGGAAATTCAACGCTGAGCTGAGATATTCTCATGATTACGTCGGCTATAGCGTCTATATCGCAAGGCTTTTCACCCCTCACACCCCTTAACAGTCTGTAGGACTTAATCTCCCTTATCATTTCGTATGCGTCGTTTTCAGTAATGGGGGCGATTCTGAAGGTAACATCCCTGAAAACCTCCACGTATATCCCACCAAGGCCAAACATCAGCATCGGTCCAAAACTCGGATCTCTCTTCATCCCGACGATGACTTCCTTCCCACCCTTTACCATCTGCTGGATCAAAATGCCATCTATCCTCACATCTCCGAGCATTTCGGCCCTCGTGACTATTTCTATAAATGCCGCCCTTACTTTATCCCTCTCAACGCCGAGCTTCACACATCCCACGTCTGTCTTGTGAAGTATTTCCGGTGAGAGAACCTTCATAGCTACTGGATAGCCAATGGAATCGGCAATTTTCACCGCTTCATCTGCTGTTTTTGCAATGCCGTAGCGTGGGACTGGAATTCCGCAAGCTCTCAGGATTTCGAAGGGCATTCTCTTCTCCATCGCCTTCTTTATCGCCTCCCTATCAAATTCGTATGTTCTACCTCTTTTCTCCTTCCTCTTCTTTATTCTGACGTATTTGTACAGAGCAGAGATGGCTTTAACTGCTCTTACTGGATCGAAGAAGTCACTTCCATTCCAGCCCATGAAACAGGTAACCACGGGCTTTTCAGTCTTAAAATGCGATGCCCTCTCGAAGTCCATTCTGGCTGTAGGGGCAAGAATTGCAATTATGCTCCCCACGCTACTATCGGATGCTACGCACTCCAATGTCCTAACGAACCTCTCTGCATCCGCATCGCCCAAAACGTCAACTGGATTGTAGAAGCTCGCTTCTCGCGGAAGTACTGTTCTAAGCTTTTCAATCGTTTCCTTGGAGAAGGACGCAAGCCTCAAATTCTCCTCTTCCACCGCATCTGCTGCCATAACTCCCGGTCCTCCAGAATTCGTGACTATGGCAACATCCCCATCGACATCTTGATACTTTGCGAGTAGTCTCGCGAAGTCGAACAGTTCTTCGGCTGAAGAGGCGTTTATAACGCCGGACTGATGAAAAGCTGCAACGCAAGCTTCATAGCTGCCAGCAATGCTTCCAGTGTGGCTGCTTGCTGCTCTTGCTCCCGCATCGGTCTTTCCACTCTTCAGCGCAACGACTGGCTTTATCTTGCTAAGTTCCCCCGCAACCTCCATGAACCTCCTTCCGTTCTCAATGCCTTCGAGGTAGAGCATGATCACGTCGGTGTACCTATCATTGGCAAGCATTTCCATGAAGTCCGATTCATCCAAAACCGCTTTATTGCCGAGAGAAACTATTTTGCTGAACCCCAAGCCTACAGCGTTGAAATACTCTATCACTGCCAGCACAAACGCCCCAGATTGGCTTAGGAATGCTATATTTCCGGGCTTTGGTATTGAGCTGCTGAACGTTGCATTTAGGCCGTTATGACAGTTTATTATTCCAAGGCAGTTCGGGCCGACAAGTTTTATTCCGTATTTTCTGCATATCTCAACGAGCCTTGCTTCAAGCTTCGCTCCTTCCCTTCCAGCTTCTTTAAAGCCCGCTGAAATTACTACAACGTTCCTAACTCCCTTCCTCCCGCACTGCTCGACGACTTCAGGAACACCCCTTGCAGGAATCGCTATAACCGCAAGCTCGACATCGGGAACTTCAAGGATTGAGGGATAGCATGGAAAACCAAGGACTTCGCTGTAGGATGGATTTACGGCATAAACTTCTCCAACGAAGTTTTTCAGATTTCTGAGAATTGCGTTTCCGACTTTTCCCTCTTTGGGCGTTGCCCCAACAACAGCAACGCTTTTCGGTTCGAAGAGCATTCACCCCTACTTCTTTTACATCATGCTTAAAGTTTTTGTTGGTTTAGATTTCTGGCAGCTAAAAGCTCGATTAATTTTTAGCTTTTAAAGTTCTCAAAATACCCTCAAGTGTTCTGAGAGACCTCGTTGTCACGCAAACTTTTCCAAGCCTCTTTTCCAGTACTTTTTCGATTCTCATAGCTACCTCAGCATAGTGGATGTTTCTCTTTCGAAAGACCACGTTATCCGCTTTAAAAAGGAATAAAATTTCGAGCTTATCATCTTCGATGCTTTTCAGAATCCCACGCATTTCCTCCTTCGTTATTCGCCTTGTTGAAAACATGTTAATTCCCTTGATAAACGCAACGCCGAGCTTCCATTCCTCGCTTTTCACGCATTCAGGCTGACAAAAAAGTATTTAAATAGCATGGAAGCTGGCGAAGTAGGTGGTATCATGCGCTGGCAGGGTAGAAGCAGACGCTCATACACAGGCAAGCTCCTCAAACCCTTCAGGAAGAAGAGGAAGTACGAGCTCGGGAGAGATCAGGTAGAGACGCTTATCGGAGAGAGGAAGATTAAGAAGGTTAGAGTGAGAGG
>QMZF01000109.1 GCA_003663055.1 Archaeoglobales archaeon
CTACTTCATAGGGATGAACTCATCCAGCGGATTGAGCACTACGTGGAAAGCGGGGCAGATATCGTAGATATAGGTATTCCTCTGGAGTGCGATGTTGATAGCGCTGTTAAGGCCGTAAAGATCGCTCTAGACTGCTGCAGTGCTGTTAGTGTCGATACTTTCAACGAGAGGATCATAGAGGAGTGCGTTAAGGCTGGCGTGCACATGGTGATGAGCGTAGGCAGAGAAAACGTAAAAGCGCTGGAGAAGATTAGAGATGCAGCCATCGTTGTTGTTGAAAGAGATGTTGGAGAACTCATGAAGCTTGTAGAGCTTGCAAAGAAGTACACGGAGAAGGTAATAGCAGACTGCATCCTCGATGCCCCCCTCAAGACAGCAGAATCCATTATGAGGTACATGCGTTTCAGGCAGCTTGATACTGAAACCCCCCTCCTGTTCGGTGTGGGGAATGTGACAGAGTTAAGCGATGCGGATTCAATTGGAATGAACGCTTTGCTCGCGTTCATGGCTGAGGAAATTGGGGTTGATCTGCTGTTCACAACGGAAGCGAGCCCGAAAACGAGGGGCAGCATTAAAGAGTTAAGGGTTGCGAGCTACATGGCTAAAGCAGCGAAACTTCGCAAGACTCCACCTAAAGACCTCGGTTTCAGTCTTCTTGCCTTGAAAGAGAAGGTAATCTACGAAACGTGCAGACCTGAGAATGCTATTAAAGCAAAACCCGGGGAATTTGTCAGGGATCCGAAGGGGGACTTCAGAATATGGGTTTATGGCAACAGGGTTGTTTGCAGCCACGAAAAGCTGACGGTCGTTGGAGATGCCAAAAGCGTAGCCGATACGGTAATAGCGAAAGGTCTAGTCTCACGCCTCGACCACGCAGCGTACTTAGGAAGGGAGCTAAAAAAAGCAGAGATTGCAGCAAAGCTCGGCAAGAACTACGTGCAGGATGCTGAACTGAACTTTGGGATTTATTCGGGGAAAGTTGTTTAAGAAAAGATAACTACTTCAGCAACCCAAACCTTTGAAATGTTGTGGAAATATTTTACGTGAAAAAGATTTACTTTCTTTAAGTTTATTTAGAATTTCACTTTTTTGTGATTCGCTAAGAGTCTTCCAAGTTACTTTGGTATCTATTTTCTCATTCGGAGGATCAATTTTGCCAATATCGACAGCAGCTTTGACTAAATGATCCTCAATTCTATGTTTATCTGCTGGAATATCGTCTAATCCACTAATAATTAGGATAAAATCAAAGATTTTACTTCCAAGGCTACAGCTATATCTTCTTATTCGACTCTCGTCCTCAGCTAAACTAAATCTAATATTTAGATTGCGCAAGTTTCTTTCAATTTGTTCGTAGATGGTATCAATTCGATCATTCTCTTGATCCATTACCAATACAATCTTGCTTATTTTGAGCTTGGAAATATAGGTAGGAAAATCGGTAAGCACGCTAATTCTCGTCTTTCCTTCCGGTTTAGTTATTCCTACAACTGCAATTCCATTTAGATGATGACAAAAGATTGGTATAACGTTGTCGTCAACATCACCATTTCCCAACACTATAAAGGTATCAAAATCCACATCTTTTGTCTCAATGAGTTTATACCTTAGTTCTTTCGAGATTTTTGACACCTTCTTTGTTAGTTTTGTGGCGAATATTGAGGGCGTAGGCTTTAGTCTCATAGCACAACTGCTCCCACCATCCTTATATCTATTCCAGCTGATATCAAATTTTCTACATCTTCGATCGTCATTTTCTTTGCTTTAAGTATGCCGTTTTCTAAGGTTGTGACGTAGATCGTTGCATTTCTGTTAAATTCTGCCAATATCCTTACAGCTTCTAAGCTATGAGTCGTAACAACTACTTGAACTCCATTTTCCACAAGCTCTGAAAACCATTCCGCAATTCTTATCAGCATACGTGGATTCATGTGAGCTTCAACATCATCCCATAGAAGAATTCGTGGCTTTTTCAACTCGTAAAGAATTCTTGAGATTATGTAAACTTGTGTTCCGGCTCCAAGATCTCCAAGCCTAATCCTACTACCATCCTTCTGTAATCCAAATATTGCAAGTTTTCCAGCTAAAAATGGCTCTATGGTTATGTTTGTATATTCCTCGTTCACTAAATGTGAGACGTCCTTCGCAACCTCCACTGGAATCCCGCAGTTTGCAATATACGCCCAATTGCTGTAGATATACCACTGAGCATAATCTACAAGCTCTGATGAGATTAGCAGGGATTCTGGCTTAGCAATTTTTCTCGATTTTGTTCATTTGCAGCTTTTAAACCGGCTGATGACAATCCAAGCCAACCAAAAGATTTGATCTTTGGTGTATTAAGTGTAAAATAACCACTGAAAATTTCTTTATTACTAACTAAAAATATATTATTACCATGTTTTACGAATCTTAATTCTACATCATCCCATTGTATTGCTGCCTCCTCAGCTACATACTTGTAGAGCAAAAAAGCATAACCATCGCTATTAAGGGTTTTATGCATCTCATGGATGAGTGATGCGGCTGTTAGGGCTTGAGTGTGAGCATGAGGTGATGTTAAATCCACTCTCTGTGGCATATACGGAACAAAGCGCAAAGGGTTAGGAGCTAAGAATAGTGCTTCAAGTATTGTTGTTTTTGCAGAGTTGTTTGAGCCTACAAGGATTGTTAAATCTCCCAGCTCGAGTTCTCCCTCCTTAACTCCACGGAAATTAATCAATTTCAATTTTTTAATCATTTTTTCCACCTTCTACACACGATTTTAATTTTTGAAACTATTTAAGTTTTCTAGCGATGCTTGCAATTTATAGGAATTGCTGTAGATGAAATTTTTGAAGTGCAAAGATGCTTTGCATCGGAGCGTCACTTCAAGGATGATAAAGTTTTATTGAATCTGTCTTCTCCTGTTTAAGTGTCAAGAAAGTAAGGTAGCACAGCCAACTAGTAACTGCGTTAAAAGCTACGAAAGATTCTAAGAGAAAAATAATGTAGAATTAAAAATACTGGCGATCATTAAGATTAAGTCTGCTAATTTTTTGGTTATTATCTCATACGCGTAATCGAAACACACTTCCGTATCCTCTTTAGATGGACTTATCCCTTCGTGCACAACCTTGTTTCTGATCTTTCTAAATTTCATCAGCTTAGAATATTCATCGTCTGAAATTTCTGAGATTAGATTGAATATCTCAATAACACGGTCTGCTGTTTTATAAAGCAAAGGGTTTCTCAATTTATTCCTCCTCTTAGAAATCCTTCTATCATCTAGCATTTTATCCCATTGCGATTTTGAATTTTTCAGCGGCAATTATTATTCGAACATCGCAAAAGAAGTTAGCCTATTGGGCAGCATACACCGATTATTTTAAATACATATCGGGTATCCCCCTTCGATGATAACTCTGCTTGACTACGGGGCTGGAAACGTAAGAAGCGTTAGAAATGCCATAAGAAAATTGGGTTATTCTGTTAAGGATGTTTCCAAGCCGGAAGACATAACAAATGCCAAGAAGTTGATTTTTCCTGGAGTGGGGAGCTTTGGCAGCGCAATGAAGATATTGGAAGAAGAAGGCTATGTGGAGCCGCTAGTAGACTACATCAAGTCCGGGAGACCGTTTTTGGGAATATGTTTGGGTTTACAAACCTTATTTGAAGGAAGTGAGGAGTCTCCTAAAACTCCAGGTTTGGGAATTATAAAAGGTTACGTAAAAAGGTTTGACGACGAATCTTTATCCGTCCCGCACATTGGCTGGAATGACGTAAAGCTAAAGAAACGATCAATGCTGTTTTCTGGCTATAAAGGAGAAAAGTTCTACTTTGTACATTCATACAGAGCTGTGCCAGATGAGAGCAATAAGGATTGGATCTTAGCAACTACGGATTACGGAGGGGAATTTATAAGTGCGGTGCAAAAAGGAAATATCGTTGCGGTGCAATTCCATCCGGAAAAGAGTGGGAAAGCTGGCTTAAGGATTTTGAAGAACTTTCTTGAAGCAGACAACCTTAACGAATATCGTTATCAGGGTATCCCTAAAAGCAAAAACAAAACAAAGCTTGCAAAGAGAATTATCGCGTGCTTAGACGTAAGAACAAACGATGAAGGAGATTTGGTGGTTACAAAAGGCGATAAATACGATGTTAGGGAAAAGGGAAGGGTGAGGAATCTCGGAAAACCTGTTGAGTTGGCAAGAAGGTATTATGAGGAGGGGGCAGATGAAATAGTGTTCTTAAACATTACAGGATTTCGAGACTTCCCGCTGAAAGATCAACCGATGCTAGAAGTCTTAAGATTAACATCAAAAAATGTGTTCGTACCATTAACAATTGGCGGAGGTATAAGGGATTACACGGATTCTGACGGAACGTACTACTCAGCTTTAGAGGTAGCTTCCGAATACTTTAGATCGGGAGCAGACAAGGTTTCAATAGGCAGTGATGCTGTGTATGCCGTTGAAGAATACCTAAAGCACGGTAAAACTGGTGAGAGCTCGATCGAACAGATATCTAGGGTGTACGGAAGTCAGGCTGTAGTTGTCTCAATAGATCCGAAGAGGGTTTACGTAGAATCGCCCGACGATACGGATCACAACGTTATAAAAACTGAAATTCCTGGCCCTAATGGCGAAGAGTACTGCTGGTTCCAGTGCACGGTTAAGGGTGGAAGGGAAGAAAGGGATGTAGATGCTCTGCAAGTAGCCACGATATGTGAGAAGCTGGGGGCTGGAGAAATACTGCTGAACTGTATTGATAGAGATGGCACTAAGCTTGGTTACGATATTGAACTAATAAACCACGTAAAGAGTGCCGTTAGCATTCCAGTAATTGCTTCAAGCGGCGCTGGATGCGTTGAACACTTTTACGAGGTGTTTACTAAAACAGACGTTGAGGCTGCCTTAGCTGCTGGTATCTTCCACAGAGGGGAGGTTTCAATCCAAGAGGTTAAAGAATACTTAAAGAAGAGGGGGATTGAGGTTAGGCTTTAAAAATGGTTTATTAAAAATAAGGATTATTATAATTAATTTATTTAAAGACGTTTTTGACTGACAAGGACGTTAAATTTTC
>QMZF01000110.1 GCA_003663055.1 Archaeoglobales archaeon
CAAGTATTGCAAAGAAAATCCTTTTTCCAAGTTTTTTCATCTTTTTCAACAGCGGCGTCTCTGTTTCTCTTTCCTTCTCAGTTTTCCTGGCTATCTTTCCTATCTCGGTCCGTTCGCCGGTAGCAACAACTACGGCTTTTCCGTAGCCATCGGTTACGAGTGTGCCCGCAAAAACGAGATTTGGCTTGGAAACTGACTTCTCATCTACAACATCGGTTATCTTCTCAACGGGAACACTCTCGCCAGTGAGGAGAGATTCGTCAACTCTCAGCCTTACAGCTTTAAAGAGTCTGGCATCGGCTGGCACTTTCATTCCAGCTTCAAGCACTATCACATCGCCGGGAACAAGGAACCTTGCGGGAATTTCTCTTTCCGCTCTTCTTGCAACTCTCGCCTTTACTTCAACCATTTTTTTAAGCTTTTCCAGAGTCTTTTCCGCTTTCCTTTCCTGTAAATACCCTACTGTTGTGTTTACAGCAACTACGGCAAAGATTATTGCAGAATCCGCCAGCTTTCCGAGATAGAACGTTATGAAGCCGCTAACTATTAAAACGTAAATGAGAGGATCTCGAAGGTGGCGAAAAAGCTTGAATAACTCGCTCTCCTTTCTTTCCACTATCTCATTAGGCCCAAACGCAGCGAGCCTTTTTTCTGCCTCCTCCTCGCTAATGCCTTTGGGCGAGGTTTCGAGCAGTTTGAAGACTTCCTCAATGCTCGAAGAGTGCCAGCTGACCATTAACTTACTACAGCCTCATTACCTAAATCAGTTGTGGCAGTTTTTCGTAGAAATCGAAAAGGAGATATAGTGTGTAGCAAAGCAGCGCAATATGCGAATACTCGTTGCAATTTTGGTGGTAGTAGTAATGTTGATACAACAAGCGGCAGCGCTGGAGGAATCCTGCAAGCAATGTCACGAAAGCGTTGCTGTAAATTACACCAAAAGCCTGCACTATACGGCAAAGGGCATCGATACGAGCTTTAAGCAAGCGTCCGGCAAAGTCTTCGGGATAAACACTCCAAAGCAATGCTTAGCCTGTCACGTTGAGAACTGCAGCCAGTGCCACAAGGTACACAAGCAAATGCCGAACATGACCGATTGCGTGAACTGCCACTTCCAGAGTACTGGAGTTAACTACATAGGTTATCTTGCGAAGATGATGAAGAAAGCTAGGCATCCAGACATCCACTACAAGAAAGGACTGGAATGCCTTGACTGCCACAGCCTCGAAGAAATTCACGGCAATGGGAATGCTTATACCTTTGCTGGAGAAGCGGTTAAAGTTAGATGCGAGGCTTGCCACTTCTACTCCGTTGAAGTTAGAGGTTTGGAGGCGAAGCTCTACGATCCAACGATCCTTGCCCACAAGCTTCACCGCGACATTTCGTGCTTCGCATGCCATGCGGATTACTATCAGACTTGCTCCTACTGCCATCTGGACACGGGAGAATTCGGCAAAATGAGCACGGACAAGCTGTACATACTTCGCTACAGAGGCTTGCTTTACCCTGCCAACGTCATGCTAACCAGCTACCACAACAAGACTTCGAAGAGTGCCGGAGTTGTGATGCCCCACACAATAACGCCGAAGGCGAGGGATTGCGGTGACTGCCACGATAACGAGAAAGAAGTCTTCCTAGTCGGTTTCGATGGGAAGCTTGTAGGCCCGCCTGGAGTTGAATTAGCAGATCCGCCATCGAAGCTTGTAGTGGACTTGAGCAACTTCGGCATAAGCTTCAAGCTGGACATAACGAAGCTTGGAACCCTGATCATCCTCGGCGTTATTGGCGGCATATTCGTGCACCTCATTAAGCGCAGGATTACCCTCGGGAGGTGGGTAGGATGACGCACAAGGAGGAGTACGAAACGATCGAAGTGGAAAGACATTCAGCGCTTTACCGCTTTTTCCACTGGACGATAGTCTCTACCGGCCTCATAATAGGCTGGACTGGCTGGAGGCTTGGCGGCCTTTACGGCGTATCTTTCCCGGACATGAAAACCGCATTGGACATACACGTTTATCTTGGTTTTGTCTTCGGAGCCTTCTGGATTCTACTGTTCATCTACGTGGTCAAACATGAGTGGGAGTGGTTTTCTCCAAGGCGCTTCCCTTACTCCATAAAGTTCTTCATACAGGAGATACTCGCGTGGACTGGTTTAGGGCCGCACATTGAGGATCCAAGAGGTTACGATCCGGAAAGGAGAGAATACGTTGAGAAGCTGATTCCTACAGAGGTTCAGGTTCTCTGGATGTACTTACTTATGGCGGCCATAATGGGCATAACCGGTTTTGCCATGTACTACTCGGACATCTTCGCTCCACTGCTGAGATTTGCCGACCAGTTTGCGCCGCTCTTCAACCTGCCAGACGGCTTCACGCTGTTCAGAGCCATACACAGGCTAGTCATGTACCTCTTCCTGATGACGATGCTGATACACGCATATGCTGTGACGATCTTTGGTGTGCTAGGTTCGATGATTACGGGTAAGAGAAGGGAAAAGGTTGTCAGGAGTAGGAGTAAGTAATAATTATTTAATTATTATTCTATTTTTTAATGTTGCTAATCGTGAACTTCGCGAGCGTCGGTTCAATCGTACTAATAGTGGTATAAAATTGAAAGAGTGTTTAAATTTCAAAAACTGGCTTTCTGATAGCTACTTCAGCGAAAATTATTTTTAAGTTCCTCAAAATGTAGAGATAGCCTTGAAGATGACGATAGCTGGAGAGGTTCACAATGCGAGAAACGTTAAAATTAATGGAAAAAAGTGTTAATCGTACTTATTGATGGTAGAAGAACAGATCGAAAAATTTGTCGGGTTTGTTAAATCTGAAAAGTCTGAAAACGCTTTAGTTGAAGAAATCAAAATTGAAAGTATTCGGGGTCAGAGATACAGAGATGTTTCAGAAATAGCTTCAACACAACTTAGCTATCCAAAATCGTGCAAGTTGGGGTTAAATATGCTAGAAAAGCAGGATTCGATGCTTGAAACAGGATGCTATGCTGGAGAAGCAGGAAGAAAAACTGAAGAAACAAGAAGAAACGCTAGAAGATAAAAGGGTTAAGATCAGACAAGAGATTTCCTAGATGACAGAATGAAGAAGATTGAGGAGATAGTCGAAATAAAGGAGGCTTTGGGGTGAAGAGGAGTAATATAGAGCATTGACGAAAGATAGCTATCCCAAGTTCGGATTTTTCCTCATGCTTCCTCACGTGTTACGTTCTACACAATCAAGCTTATCAGATGAAAAGAATTTTTCAGCTTGTGGTTCGGCTCAATTCTGCTGATCTAATAGACAAGCACCTTACAATATTCGGTGGGAGGCTTATTGCTATACATTCTATAAGAACTAGGAGATTTGTTCAGTTAGGGACTGTTGTAACGAATTGAGAAAAAGATGGAGGGAAAGATTATGGAAGGTGGCATTCGTAATCTTGCTATAATCTATTCTATAGGAGTCTGTTCATGTATTTTATAAACAGGGAGGCAAGAATGGCTGCTATCGGCGAGATGACTCGTAATCGGTGTACCCGTTTTCGTTATCACAAATTACATTGTTCAGCCACAAAGAGTAGTAGAGAATGATCGCTAGGGGCGAACCGTAGAGTATAACAATCATACTTATCGTATCGTTCTAATCGCCCTACTTAAATACTTAGAGAAGAAACAATCGGAACAAATTTTAGGTACTGTCCCACGATGACTTCTCACCATAAGCTACACAATACTTTACTCCATAATCTTTATTAACCATTTCCATTACTCTTAAAGTACCATCTCACAATAGACTGCACAAAGCTTAAATATCTATTCAAAACGTGTAAAATACACAACACGGCGAGATATAGAGCGGTGAGGGTTTAAATACCCCCAACAAGCCAAAAGGCTTATAAATCACAAAGACCTAATAATAATTTGCTTGAAAGCCGCGGGTCCGGCAAGGACCCCGAAGGGGCGCAAGCCCGAGATGAGGGGTAAGGTTCCCACCCGCGGCATAACCCGTGAAGACGTGCCGCAAGGCGCGTCTGAGATGGGCTTGCCGACAGAGCAAATCCAGTGGGCGAGGGACGTATTCACCATCCCCGCCAATTCTGGTTGATCCTGCCAGAGGCCGCTGCTATCCGGCTGGGACTAAGCCATGCTAGTCAAGGGGCTTGTACCCTTCGGGGTGCAAGCACCGGCGGACGGCTCAGTAACACGTGGACAACCTGCCCTCGGGAGGGGGATAACCCTGGGAAACTGGGGCTAATCCCCCATAGGAGATGGGTACTGGAATGTCCCATCTCCGAAAGCGCTTAGCGCCCGAGGATGGGTCTGCGGCGGATTAGGTAGTTGGCGGGGTAACGGCCCGCCAAGCCGAAGATCCGTACGGGCTGTGGGAGCAGGAGCCCGGAGATGGACCCTGAGACAAGGGTCCAGGCCCTACGGGGCGCAGCAGGCGCGAAACCTCCGCAATGCGGGAAACCGCGACGGGGTTAGCCGGAGTGTCCGTGCATCGCACGGACTGTCGGGGAGCCTAAACAGCTCCCCATAGCAAGGGCCGGGCAAGGCCGGTGGCAGCCGCCGCGGTAATACCGGCGGCCCGAGTGGCGGCCACTCTTATTGGGCCTAAAGCGTCCGTAGCCGGTCTGGTAAGTCCCCCGGGAAATCTGGCGGCTTAACCGTCAGACTGCCGGGGGATACTGCCAGACTAGGGACCGGGAGAGGCCGAGGGTATTCCCGGGGTAGGGGTGAAATCCTGTAATCCCGGGAGGACCACCTGTGGCGAAGGCGCTCGGCTGGAACGGGTCCGACGGTGAGGGACGAAGGCCTGGGGAGCGAACCGGATTAGATACCCGGGTAGTCCAGGCTGTAAACGATGCGGACTAGGTGTCACCGGAGCTACGAGCTCCGGTGGTGCCGGAGGGAAGCCGTTAAGTCCGCCGCCTGGGAAGTACGGCCGCAAGGCTGAAACTTAAAGGAATTGGCGGGGGAGCACTACAACGGGTGGAGCCTGCGGTTTAATTGGATTCAACGCCGGGAAGCTTACCGGGGG
>QMZF01000111.1 GCA_003663055.1 Archaeoglobales archaeon
AGACGAGCATTTTAAGAGGATCAAAGGGCTCAAAGTTGAAGATTATTGAAGAATAGAGCAGTAGGCAGAAGAAGTGGAAAAATGGTTAATGCACGTTGACAGCAAAGCCCTATCTGTAATTCTCATGACTAGGTAAAACTTAAGTATTACCAATTCTTACCTTCACTATGCCTAAAGTCAAAACGTCTTCTAAGGGTCAGATTGTCATACCCAAGGAGATAAGGGAGGCACTGGGAATTAAGCCCGGAAGCATCCTGAATATCCGTGTGGAAGGTAAGAGAATCATCCTTGAGCCCGCTCCTGCTCCACCAGACGTCTTCGTAGAGCTCGGCGAGAAATCCGGGAAAGTCCTGCAGGAATCGAGAAGAATCGACGAGGAAAGAATAAAGAGGCTGCTGAGGGATCTGGGTGTCAAAAGCAGTGGTTGACACAGGGGTCTTCGTGGATTACGTAGACAGAAAAGCTCCGTACCACGAAGCTGCTAGGGCAATAGTCAACTCGCTTGGACAGCTGGAAATCATTCTGCCATCGATAACTCTTACAGAGATTTGTTACGTTTGTGCACGCATATTCGAGGCTGCTGGAGTGAAGAATGCCTTCGAGAAATCGGTGGAATTCGTGGAGTGGCTCTACAGTCATCCTGCGGTACGCGTTGTAGATAGCTTAAGTCTGAACATAGAGGCGGCGAGATTGAAACTGCAGTACGGTATTGCGCTTGCGGACTGCTACGTGCTTGCACTATCAAAACTCGAAGGATGCAAAGCAGTATTTAGGAAGAGAGAAGAAGAAATGCCTGAAGAAATCGAAAATGATTTTGACGTTGTTTTTCTCGAGGATTACGTTGGAGGTGTTTTAAATGGCTGAAATCGTGGGTGTTACATATCCTATTCCCAAACAGTTTATGGATCGCTTTTTCAAGGGTAAAGACGTGTTTATAAAGCCAGCAACTGTCTGGAAGCAGCTAAAGCCTGGCATGAAGTTCGTTTTCTACCAGTCTCATGAAGACACGGGATTTGTTGGGGAGGCGAAGATTAAGAGGATCCTGCTTGTCGAGAATCCAATGATGCTCTACGAAACCTACGGCGACAGGATTTTCCTGAAAAAGGAGGAGCTGAAGGAGTACATCAAATCGCAGGAAAGATGGAAGTCTAGGAAAGATAAATCAAAGAAAAAGCTATGGATGGTCATCGAGCTTGAGGATATCAAGAAGTACGACAAACCCATCAAACCAAAGCGTTTCGTGCCTGTTGGAGGGCAGTACTTGAGAGAATAGAAATCAGCAGATTTTTCCAGCAGTCTTTACCAAGTGTAGATTTCTCTTTCTAATCTTGCTACGAATTCTTTTTGGATGATTTTATTTCTAATTTGAGTAAAATTTAAATGTTTTAAAAAATTTAAAGAGATAAGACAATTAGGCATACGCTATCTGCCTAAGTTTTCCTATGAGTCTCTCTTTGCCATCGCCAACGAGAGCGTGCTCCAAAACCTCGTCTATTCTTGAAACGGGCACAATTTCTATCCTACCTTCATGTGCAGCGTCAAGCATCACGTCATCGAGGTTATCGTGGGGGATGATGACCTTCTTAAGTCCCGCTTGGATTGCTGCTTCAATCTTCTGCGTAACTCCCCCTACTGGTAGTACTTCGCCCTTAACTGATAGGCTGCCAGTCATGGCAACACTTTGATCGACGGGAATTCCTTCAATTGCTGAAATGACTGCAGTTGCAATGCTTATGCTTGCAGAGTCTCCTTCCACACCCTCGTACGTTCCAACGAACTGTATATGGACATCCATATTTGATATATCCCTTCCCGTAAACTTCTTGATTATCGCGGACACGTTCATAACGGCCTCCATAGCTATCTCTTGCAGTCTGCCAGTTGCTATTACTCTCCCTTCCTCCTTGCTTATTGCAGGTGTGACTTCGGCTATTATCGGCAAGACCACACCAGCGGACTCGCCTATGACGGCAAGCCCATTCACCTTGCCTATTTCTTCTCCTTCGGTTGTGAAAAGCCTGTAGTCCTTCCTGCGCTCGAGGTACTTGTCCGCAAGCTGTTCCTCTATAGTTCTTGCGATCTTCTTTGCCTTCAACACGTGTTCCAACCTTACGATGTTGGCTCCTTCACTCCTCGCTATGTCTCCAGCAGTCCTTACTAGACCGCCGAGCTCTCTGAGCCTGAGCGTCAAGTGATGCCTTCTTCCAGCTCTCCTCTTCGCTTCCTTAATTATTTCTGCAACAGCATACTTATCAAAGTGCGGGATCTTACCGTCTTTTCTTACTTCTTGAGCAACGAAACGAACGAGTTTTCGCCTGTTTTCGAGTGTGTCCTCCATCGTATCGTTCATGTAAATCTCGTATCCGTAGCCCTCTATCCTGCTCCTCAATGCCGGGTGCATACCCATCAGCGCATCAAGGTTTCCTGCTGCAACAAGAACGAAATCACAGGGCACGGGCTCTGTTCTGACCATCGCACCACTTGAGCGCTCTGATTGGCCGGTTATGGGGAACTTCTTTTCTTGCAACGCCGTAAGAAGCTTCTGCTGAGATTCAATTGTCAGCGTGTTTATCTCGTCGATGTAAAGTACTCCTCTGTGCGCCCTGTGGATGGCTCCAGCCTCGACTCTCTCATGCGCCGGAGTTTCAAGGCCACCGCTCTGGAATGGGTCATGCCTTACGTCTCCAAATAAGGCCCCGGCATGCGCTCCAGTAGCATCCTCAAATGGAGCTGTGCTTCGCTCAGCATTGTTAACGAGGAGCTTTGGAACGTTTCTCTCCTCCTTCGGCAGCATGTACCTTGCAACAAGAAATATCAGAGCGGCGGCGATAATTCCCCAAAGGAAGTTTTTTGGATCGATAATTAGCGTGTAACCTATTACAAAGAATACGAGCATGAAGAGGAAGAAATTCCTCGCCTGAGCTTTCTTTAAAGCCTCCTGTTTGTAAGCTTCAACTATCTCCCTCCCCTTTCCAGCCGGAACCATCCTTATCTTCGGCTGATTTGGGTCCTCAGGATTCGGATATACGAGAATATCTTCAAGGTCCTCTTTTGGCAGGAGTTCTGCCATTGCCTTGGCTAGCATCGACTTGCCCGTTCCGGGAGAGCCGATAAGCATGACGTGTCTTTTCTGCACGGCAGCCTTCTTTATCGCCTCAACAGCGTGATCCTGTCCGATAACTTGGTCTATTAGCCTTTCAGGTACCTCTATTTCTTCAGTCGTTTCGAATTCGAGGCCGCCAAGCAGTTCGCTAATATTTTCATCCATATTGCTTTTCATTAGTTCGGATTAACTTAAATATGTTTTGTATCCTTATTTTTTCAAACCTCTGAATTCTTCGTTTCATAAGATTCGAAAAGTTAAAACACACGTAGCTTAGCTGAAAAACATGGAACGCCTTTTTGCACCGTGGAGAATCAGGTATATACTATCGCCGAAGTACGAAGGGTGCATTTTCTGCGACTATCCAAAGCAGAATAAAGATAGAGAGAATCTGCTGCTCTACAGAGGAAAAAAGGCCTTTATAATTATGAACAGGTACCCCTACAATCCCGGCCACGTACTTGTTTGCCCCTACAGGCATGTAGCAGAGCCTAGCGAGCTGGAAATGGACGAGAAAGTTGAACTTCTCGAGTTAATAGATTTGATAATCGCCGCAATCAGGAAGGAGATGAATCCCGACGGCTTCAACGTAGGCCTTAACATCGGAAAGGTTGCGGGAGCTGGAATGGGAGAACATCTGCACTTTCATGTAGTACCAAGGTGGAATGGGGATACGAGCTTTATGCCTGTGTTTGCAGATGTCCAAGTTGTGCCTGAGGCGCTTGAAGAGACGTACGATAAGCTGAAGAGGGTTATTGAGGAAGTAAAGGGTTAAATGATTTTCTCAAGAGTCTCAAGATTTCTTTTGTAGTTTCCTAAAATTATTTCCCGCCATCGAACTGCCTCCAGCTCATCTTTCAAGGTATCTCATCTTGGCCTCCAGCGTGCATAGAACCTCTCTATCTTTCCACTCGTTTGTGGATGGTTCACTCTTTTCTGCTGAGACATGGAACTGAGTTCCGTCAGTACGGATTCAGCCATAATTGTTCATCGCTTCTCGTATGGCATCATTGCATTGGATGCATCATCTAAATAAGCTGTTATCCATTCCATTAGAACCGTCTGTATGCCACAATCATTTAATTCTTTCTTTTTGTTCTTCTCTTCCTTAGCATAGCCTAACATCTTCAACTTCATTTTGGAGTTCCCTTCTCTTTTCCTGATTATCCATTTTTACCTTCTCGTCAAGTTTCACAAAGGGTTTTGGAGTGGAAACAATCTCGGGAAAATAATCTATATCCTAAAATGCTTAAGCCACTCCTTCCAAACGTAATCGTCCATGGCTGCAGCGCTTGAAAGTACAGATAGAGCCTCCTCGTCAATCCTAATTGCCCTAAACTTACTTCTGAGCTCTTCATTCTCAACAAGCATTCTGCAAAACTCTGTTAGCACGCTGATCAGGTTGAACCTTTCAGTATTAAGAATAATCTCCGATATCTCCTCATCTTTATTCTCAACAGCCAGTACCAGCGTTTCAAGCATAAACTTCGGAACCGTATCGGGATCTTTCGACATGCAGGCTAGAGCTTTTTCAACGAACTCTTTTACGGCAAATTTTCTCCACTGATAAGAGGACTCCCGGAGATGAAAGAGCACAGCTGTAAAGAAGAGCGGCATATCAAGATTTGCCTTCTCAGCCCTCTCTAAAACCTCGTCAACCCAGGCTTTAGCCTCCTGTGGTGTTTTCTTGGCTGATATCTGGAATATTATCATTGAATAGACGTTCTCAAGGAACGCATCAGGCTTAATCCATCCTCTCTCACCAACCCCTTCGGCTGCTTCAAAAACCCTCTCTAAAACCTCGTCAACCCAGGCTTTAGCCTCCTGTGGTGTTTTCTTGGCTGATATCTGGAATATTATC
>QMZF01000112.1 GCA_003663055.1 Archaeoglobales archaeon
CCTCTTAAGCATCTCTACCAAATCCATTATAACCAATTATCATCCAACTATATTAATCTTTTCGTTAAAGGGTCAGCACCTAGAAGAGAAAAGCAAGAAATTATCAACAAAATAAACAGAAGAGCTCTAAATAAGCTCGAATCTCACGGATACATAGAGAGAATAAAGATCGGAAGACGTACTGCAATAAAAATTACAGAACTCGGTGAATTCATGAGCATGCTTGAGATCGGTATTAATCCTGAATAAAGTAAATTGATAAGCTATAAACATAGGTCTAGTTACATAATATACGTATGCCTAAGGTTCAGCTTGGGAGAATAAGAGAGGTATCGATAACCGAGGTTTTTAGGAGTGAAGAGGAATTTAGTAATTGGCTTTTGGAGAATATTGAGATTTTAAGTGAGAAGCTTCAGATCGAGCTTGATGATCTTCAGAGAGAATATCAGATTGGTAGATTCTCTGCTGACATTGTAGGAAGGGATGTAAACACTAATGAGAAGGTAGTACAGTCAATCTCTAGAATCACTACCCCATAACACAATTCAATCAAAACTTATTTATCTTCAAAATTAATATTCAGCATGCCTAGAAAACCTAGAGTTGTTAAACACATTCCAAAAGAAGAACTCGAAGAGCTATACAGAAGAGAGAAAAATTCAGTAATAAAAGAAAGACTACTTGCAATACTTCTCCTCTACGACGGAAAGAATATCTACGAAGTTGCTGAAATTCTAAGAAAATGCGAAAGAACGATCAAAGAGTGGCTTAGCAGGTGGAACAGAGAAGGATATGAAGGCCTTTTTCCAAGAGGTGGGAAAGGAAGAAAACCACTTTTGCCGGATGAGGAGTGGGACAAAATCCTAAAAGAGATAGAAGGCAAAGGAATGACGATAAAAGAAGTCACTGCCTACGTTAAAACGACAAGGGGAGTTGAATATGCGTATAAAACAGTATGGAGGATTCTCAGGAAGAAAAAGAGGGCAAAGTATGGAAAGCCCTACATCCAGAATGAAAGAAGGCCGGAAAATGCAGAAGAAATTCTCAAAAAAGAGTAGAAGATTGTTTATCGAAAGTAGAGAATCCGATCATAGCCTTTCTGGATGAAAGCTCCATACAACTTAATCCCGGAAAAAGAAGGGTTATAAACACTCCCTATGTTAGCTACAAAGAGGGAGAAAAGAAATCCAAAACTATCTTTGGCTTCATGGCCTTAAACGGCAACGATGTTGTTATGCTCTCAGATAAATCGAAAGCTGAAGACATGGCTGCTTTTCTCGAATTGATAAGAAAGGAAAATCCTAACAGACCAATCTGCATAATTCTTGACAATGCAAGGATTCATCATGCTAGGATCGTGAAAAAGAGAGCTGAAGAGTTAAGCATCCATCTGATCTATTTGCCGCCTTACTGCCCTGACTTGAATCCAATTGAGTTTGGATGGAGGGATTTGAAGAGAGAACTTGCAAGATTCCTCGATTTCGATAAGGTGGTTGAGAGAAGCATAGAAGTCGCGATAGAGTTATTTGGCGAAAGGAAGCATGGTTATGCAAGGTACTGGGTTGGGGAGTTTATTAGTGCAGAAAATTAGGAGAATGACTATAAATATAAGCGTTGAGTGTAGGTACATATGTACGTACACAGCGGACCCGCCGGGATTTGAACCCGGGTCAAGGGGTCCGAAGCCCCTTAGGATATCCAGGCTACCCCACGGGCCCTAAGTTATTATTCGAAAGATATTTATAAGGTTTTATGGCGGTTTTTAGGGGTCAATCATGACGCTAGATATTCTACTCGATGAGGGCAGTTTTTCAGAAATAGGTCAAAATGGTGGATTCGGAACCATAGATGGCCGACCTGTTTGTGTTTATATCTTTGAAGGTTTATTTGAGGGATGTTCAACTGAGGTGGTAGATCTAGCCTTAAAGACCGGAACTCCACTGATAACGATATTCAATTGCGAAGGAATTAAGATTTCCCACAGCACGTTGGCAGATTTGGCAAACCTGTTTTCAAGGATTTCAATCGCAAGCGGTGTGATTCCAAGGATATCGATAATCTTGGGAAACTGCCATGGCATTTTCTGCTATGCTGAGACAGATTTCGTGCTGGCTACGAAGGATTGCAAACTGAGTGTAGTTATGCCCGATATAATAAAGCTTGTAACTGGAAAGGACGCTGAGGTTGATGGAGTTAAGCATGCAAGAACCGAGAACGTACACTTCATCGTCGAAAGTGATGAAGAGGCGATGATGCTTACAAGAAGACTTCTGAGCTATTTACCTCTAAACAACATGGAGGATCCGCCAATTGCCGAAACGAGCGATGAGCCTTCGAGGCAAACGGAGCAGATAGCGAGTATAATTCCGGATGATCCCCACAAGGTTTACAACGTCAGAGACGTAATCACGGCGGTTGTTGATGACGGGGAATTCTTGGAGATTCAGCCCGATTTCGCTCAGAATGCAGTCGTAGGTTTTGGAAGATTTGATGGGGTTACGGCTGGAATAGTCGCAAACAATCCGATGGTTTACGCTGGTTGCTTAGATTTGAATTCCGTAAGAAAAATTGCGAGGTTCATCAGATTCTGTGATGCGTTCAACATTCCGATAGTCACGTTCGTCGATACTCCCGGCTATCTGCCAGACAATCAGCAAGAACTCTCTGGACTGCCATATTATGCAACTAAGCTCATGCAGGCTTACGCTGAAGCGACGGTTCCATTGATCACGGTAATTTTGAGAAAGGCATATGGTGCTGCTTACGTTGCGATGGTAAGTAAGTTCGTCGGAGCAGACATTATCTATGCATATCCAAATGCGGAATTTGCGGTAACGGACATAGATACAGATGTCAAGCTTCTGCACGGAGAACTGAGCGAAGAAGAGAGGAAGAAGAAGCTCGAAGAGTACAGGAGATGGGAGGCCAACGCTAATAGGGCTTTAGAGAGAAGGCATATAGATGCCATAATCGATCCGAAGTGGACGAGGAGCAAAATTATTAATGCTCTGAGGATGCTTGAAACTAAGAGGAAGAAGTTACCGCCAAAGAAACATGATACGTAGGTGATTCGATGTCTCCGGAGGAGTTCTTAGCAGCTATAGCTGCAATTCACAGGTATCTAAAGGATAAGAAGGAGATGCCGAACGATGTAGTTAGGGGTGTCAGCTACTGGAAGGCTGCTGCAAGGATCAGGGGGTTGCCATGAAGTACGTTGTGAGTGTACTTGGAAAGAAGTTTGAGATTGAGGTGGAGGAGGTAGATAGGGGTGTTTTTGAAGTTACAGTCAACGGAAAAAAAGCAATAATAAAATTAGAAAAATTAAAATCATAATATCGAAATTTAAATAAATGTATTGTCATCGTCTGATAAAATTGGGTGATGGCTTTGCTGGAGATTATGATCCTTAGTTTCGGTGGGCAGGGAGGTGTTACAGCAGCGAGACTACTTGCGATCGCAGCGTTAAATGAAGGGATGTTTGCACAGGCAATTCCTCAGTTTGGGGCTGAGAGGAAGGGGGCATTGGTTAGATCGTTTTTAAGAATTTCTGATAAACCGATAAGAAGACATTCGTCCGTCAGAAAACCCGATATCGTTTCGATATTCTCCGAAAAGATACTCAGTATTGCTGAGGTTAAAGCTGAAACGATCGTAATAAATTCGAAGCATCCAAAGCTTGAGGGATGTGAGGTGTATTACGTGGATGCCTCATCCATAGCCCTAGATCTGAACTTGGTTTCAGCCGGTTGGCCAATCGTAAACACGGCGATGGCAGGAGCGATGGCTAAGGTTTTGGATTTCTCATTCGATTCCTTAAAGGTAGCCATCGAGGAAACGTTTTCAGGTAAGCTAGCGGAGTTAAACGTTCAAGCGGCTAAGAAGGCTTACGAGGAGGTGAAAAGATGGAATGCATGATGGCGAGGCCATCGAAAGGTTCAGCCGGAAAAACTGGTCTCTGGAGAACGTTTAAGCCAATCTATGATGATACGAAATGCAACGGCTGTCTTCTCTGCTGGCTCTACTGCCCAGAGAATGCAATAGATGTCGTAGATGGTGGGATCTCCATAGATTACGACTACTGCAAGGGTTGTGGGATATGTGCCAAGATATGTGCCAAAAAGGCTATAGAGATGGTTAGGGAGGAGGAAACATGAAGAAGATCCTCACTGGCAACTACGCAGTGGCTGAAGCTGTGAAGATGGCAAGAACAGAATTCATCGCGGCTTATCCCATAACTCCTCAAACTACCATAGTCGAAAGACTTGCGGAGATGGTTGAGAAAGGGGAGCTGGATGCAGAATTCGTCAGAGTCGAGTCTGAGCATTCCGCTTTGGCTGCGGCCTATGGAGCTTCAGCCGGAGGTTTGAGGACATTTACGGCAACTTCAAGCCACGGGTTGCTTTACATGTACGAGATGTGCTGGTGGGTTGCCAACTCTCGTCTTCCCATCGTTATGGCTTTGGTTACGAGAACCATCGGTCCCCCTTGGAACATACATACTGATCACACCGATTTACTAACGCTTAGGGATTCTGGCTGGATCTTGGCGATGTCTGAAAATGCTCAAGAAGCATTCGATCTAACTTTAATTGGATTTAAAGTTGCAGAGCAGATCGATCTGCCCTTTGCAGTTGGGTTGGACGGTTTTCAGGTTAGTCACACTGCCGAGGTTGTGGACATACCTAAGCAAGATGAAGTTGACAGGTTCTTGCCTGAAAGGAAAAGGGATAAACCGTTTGTGATGGAGCCTGGTAATCCAATTGCTGTCGGCGGATTAACGACGAACGAATGCGCGATGGAGATCAGAATGAGTATGATGGAGGATATGGAGAAGGTCGGTGATTTGGTAAGAAATTCCGGTTACGTTAGGGACTACGATCTGGTGGAGAGGTATAGACTTAATGACGCTGAATACGTGGTCATCATGATGGGTGCCTGGTGCGGAGATGCGA
>QMZF01000113.1 GCA_003663055.1 Archaeoglobales archaeon
TACATCTACTGCGGTTGGTGGTTGCTTTAACGTTAGCATCACGTGGTCCGGCTGGACTGCAAGCCCGTGCTCGACGGGATATTTTAAAGTTGTTCCGGCTGGTGTTCCGTTTATGTTTATGGTTACAGTCCCTGAGTTTTTGGTTTTGTATCCTTGGTTGTAAGCAACTATCGTGTCGGGGTCTGTGGTTTCTATGTTCGCTACGACATTGCCTGCCACGTTACAATTTATTATTACGTTATTTTCGGAGTTGCCCTCCTCAACTATGCCATACTTTTGAGTTGGACTTCCCGAAACAGTCCCTGAGAAGCAGTTTATTATCGTGTTGTTTGTTGACGTTCCTGCAAGCCTTATGCCGCTATACTCGCCTGAAGCTTCCGCGGAATTGTCGAAAACGTAACCGTCCAGTATTTTATTTCTATTGCCGTTGTAGATATTTATACCATGTTGATTGTTTGTATCAGCGACACAGCCAATAAGTTCGTTCGCATTGCTTGAGATGTAAATTCCTGCGCCGTTTAAATCGGGATTTCTTCCGCAGTCGAATGCGTGGACTGCAACCAAGCGATTGTTACCGCTAAACAGTGCAACGCCATGTCTGCCGCAGTGTTCAACGTAGCAGCGGTATATCCAGTTGTCGTAGTTGTATCGCAAGGAGATACCATCTTCTCCGACGTTGTTGACGTGAACTTTAACGATGGAGTTAAGGATTCCCTTCGTGCTATCCCCGTCGAGGAAAAGGCCCCTCTTCGCGACGTTTTTAATGTAGACGTTCTCGATCAGCGAGTCGGCGGCGTTAAACAAGTGGATGCCATGGCCATCGGCGTTGTTATCTCTGTTGCCATCAATCATTAGGTCGCGAATTGTAACGGTGATGCGCCCGCCATTGCCGCTTGCTACATAAATGACGTCACAGTTTGCTCTGTCGGCCAGGTAAAGTTTTGTCCCCGTTTGTTAGGGCATCCACCGCTGCCTGAATATCATCGTCGTCGTGACCGTCGTTGCTCCTGTAGAGGACTGTCCCATTGGACCACCTTACATAGGTATAGCCGTCAGGCTCCTTGTCTACGATTAGCGATACAGCAGAAACCGGTCGTTCTCCTCTCGAAAAATCCCAGGTAAAAGCCGGTGAGATTAGCCTGTTCGCTTCTAGGGTGTCTGCGATTACATGCCCCTTCTGAGTTTGCTGTGTTTGCGCTTGTGCAACAAAGGCCTGTGCAGCAAAGGCGAATCCCACCCGCCAAAACTATAAACAGGGCCAAGCAGAATAGCTTCCTCACGCCACCACCTCCGCTTTCTCGTTCTTTTTCTTTTTCAGCTCGTCTAAATCGACGTAGATGTCGTGGAGCTCCGCAATCTCAAGGATTTGCTTAATGGAGAGCCCAACCTTCTTTGCTATCTCTTTCGGGCTCTTTCCTTCTTTTAGAAGCTCAACAGCCCTCTCATACTTTTGTTTGTGGACTCGCACTTTAGCTCACCCAGTACATCTAATCGCATCTAGTTTTTTAAAAATTTTTCTACATAATTGTTAAAATTTGACAAATTTACAAAGTTTTCAAATTTGCTAGATTTACCAAATTGTAAAGTTTTGACAGAGTGGAAAACATTCTTTAACATAACTACAAGAGTGACAGCAGATTTTGAAATTGAGGATCTTTGAACCCTACTGGAGTGCAAGCAGTTACGACGAGGAATACCTCAGACTTCTTGAGAAGGTATTGGATGAAGTTATACATCCTTTAAAAGTTCTATAGTTAGACTTCAAACAAAATCCGATTTCCTAAATTAAGGCTTTGATTTTTTCAAATGCTTTCAATCCCTGCTCCGTAATCCTAACCCTGTAAGATGCAACTCCTGAAGCACTCTCTTCCTTATCAACCTTGATTACCTCAACGAGATCTAGAAGCTCCAGAAACCTGCAGTTTTTCTTTACAGTCTCGTAATTCGTTCTCAAAATCCTCGATAGGTGATAATAGGTATACACTCTACCGTCTGACAGCGTTTTCAAGATATCTATCTTCTTCCTGTCGCTCGCCAGCAAGTCTTTCATGAAACTCCCGCAGTGTCGTGTGCACAACAAATTGGAAAGCTTAATAAAGAGTAATTCAGGAAAATGTTGTGAACACAACAATATTGTGGTGAAGGGGTTATGGCAAAGATTAGTTTGATTCCGGTTCTAGCTCTGATTGTCTTGGTTGCAATGGCGCCTAGAGCGCAAGGAGAGTACGTAAACCAGACTGGCGTAACTTCTGAGGACTTCGCCGTTAGCTGGACTTTAACGCCTGAAAAGGATTGCTACGATCCAGGAGATTCCATTACCCTGCTATACACGATAGAGCCAGCGAGCGATGAAGCTGCCAAAAAGATTGACGGAAGAGCGTACATATTTGTAACCACTCTCGACAATCCAACTCTAAATGCCGTTGTTTACTACAAGAACGGTGGGGCCGTTGGCTACAGCAGTGACGGAGAGAACACCCTCGAAGTTAAAGTTGGTGAATGGGAGGACGGATTGGAGAAAATAGTGGTTAAGGTGACTTGCGAGACTCCATCGATACCCCAAGCTAAAAGCTACGCTATTCTTTGGTCTGTAGTTAAGGGAGCAGAACCCGGAGCTTTACCGACTGTATTCGTTGACATGTGCTACTTTGCACCTCCAGAAGGGCCGCGGATGTCCGTTAGCCCGAAGGAGTTCGAAACTGATGTCTACCAAGGATCTAAGATTAAATTCGGAATCGTTGTAGAAGAGACCACTGACCTCGGCCCCCTGAAAAGCGTTGAGCTTGTACCATGCGTATGCTCATGCAATGCCGATGTGTGCATGTATTCAGCTTACTCTCAAAAGCACAAATCCAGAGTGAAGGGAACAGAACCATGCGTAAACTGCTATCCAATAAATCCAGAGTGGATAAGCTTTAGCAAGAACTACTTTGACGTGCCCTCGGGAGGGAAAGTTACAGTTAATTGTACCATCTCGATCCCCAAGGATGCATCCCCAGGCAAGTACATAGGCTGCATACTAGTTGCATGCTCAACAAACTCCTCTCTGATAAGTTTAAGGCTTGATGTCCTGAAGGATACAGTTCCACCCGAGATCGTGATTTACTCTCCAAAGAATGGAGAGGTCGTCACAAAGCCTTATGTTACACTCAAAGGAATTGCAAGAGATAACATAGGAATCAGGAGTTTGAGGATAAACAAGGAAGAATACCGCATAATGGGACTGGAGGAGAAGTACATCGAAATCCCATTCGAGCAGGAAATGCAGCTCGAAGAAGGGTGGAACTACTTCACAATCGAGGTTGAGGACTTCGCTGGAAACTTAGCAAGGGAAATGGTATCCGTTAAGTATGAAGTACCTATTGAAACGGTCACACCTTCACCTATGTGCAAAAGTGACGACGACTGTGTGTGGTGTGGGCGTGAATGTGTTAGAAAAACTCCAGGCTTAATCTGCCCGGCAATCTCGCCACCTGAGAATTACGAGTGTGTATGTGTTGACGGAAGGTGTACGGCAATTCGTGTCGTCACACCAGTACCAGAACCTGTAACGCCAACACCTACTCCAAAAATTCAACTTGAAAAGCTTAGCATTTCGATCTATCCCAAAGAGACAAAGGCAAGAGCTGGCGAAACCGTAAATTACACCGTTACCGTCGACTGGTATCCACCGGAGTGGAGGGGAGACCTGCAATTCTCTGTAACGATTTCTGCAGCTGGATTTGAGAAGAGCTTTAAAATCGAACCTTCCGTGAGACCTTCATCGAATCCACCGATAACCAATACTATACCAGTTCCAATCCCAGAGAACTTGCTTCCATTGACTTATATGGTTAAGCTTGGAGTTGAGGCAGATTCATTAAAAGCGAGTGATGAAACAACGCTTAGAATCAGTCCTTCAACCCCAGGATTTGAGGCAGTCGTTTCGGTAGTTGCTGGAGTATCTGCCCTAGTGCTAAGGAAAGCTAGAATATTATAATTTATTTATCTTTTAAAAATAAATAAAAAATAAACAGACTTAAACAGACTCCCTATGAGTCTTAGCTCCAGTAAAAATTGAAATCAAGGTATTTGTTGTCTAGATGTTTTTCAAACTATGAAAAATTTTATTTTATAATGATAACATATCGAAAAACACTTTAACGTGCCCTTAGTTCTAGAACTCATGTACGATCCGGGCCCTGTTTGTTTTGGTATTATGGCCACTAATTCGGCTGGTTCTTCGAATAGAACTGATCTAAGGACTCTATCGACGAAATCCGACATGTTACTGGTTCTCTGATGTAAAGCTTCAATGACTTCCTTGCTTAGAGTAAAGGTTATACGAGGTCTGTTTCGGTTGGCGTTTCTTCTCCTTCCTTTTTTAATTTGTGTCATGACATGTCTTGATTTGGCTTGCAGAGAAGTCGTTTATTAAAGAGCATATAGTGAAAAAGTTGACAAAAAAGAGGAATAGAATTGAAAAGATCCCAAAAGAAGCAAGAATAGGCAAAATCATTCTTAGATACAAGAAAAAATAGAAAACACATAGTAAAGCATAATGTAAAGATTGAGGAAGTTACAATCGGTTGAGGTGGTGTCTGTGTTAAGTGGACATGTCCTCTCAAACATCCAAATGTTTTAATAATTGCTACATTACTGCCAATTTCATCTATATGGCCCCTTTTGCTATTCGAAGTGTATGTGCAAAGCAATTTTACAGTTACAAGAACACTTTCGGAGGTAGTACCATAAAAATCAAACGTTCAAACAAAATACGAAACAAAAATGCCCCGGCCGGGAATTGAACCCGGGTCTGGGAGTCCGCAGCCCCCAAGGATATCCGCTACCCCACCGGGGCTTTCTCCCTCTTTTCTTCAATTGTTTAAAGGTCTTTCGGAGA
>QMZF01000114.1 GCA_003663055.1 Archaeoglobales archaeon
AACCGCCGGGACGCTTATAATAAAGGATACCTTTAAAGCGTGCTCTTCCCTAACCCTTCTCAGTAGCAGAAGGCTTATGGTTGTACCGGAACGGGATATTCCCGGCAGTATGGCGAAGCCCTGTGCAAGTCCGAGCATGACCATGTCCTTAAGCTTCAACTCCTCCAGATTTCTGTAACCTTCCTTCGGCATCCTAAGCAATACTCCGGTAAGAATTAGCATCGCGCCTATGAGAAGGGTTACGAGCTCACCGCTTTTGAAGCCCTTGATTAAAGAGAGGAGTGGTATGGCCGTAAATGCTGTAAATATCGTTGAAACTGCGACTATTTTTAGCAGTTTGGAATTGGGATTGAGCATCTCTATGAACTCTTTTCTGAATCTAAAAAGTACTGCAAGCATCGTCCCGATGTGGAAGAATACGGCGTAGGATAGAGCCTGACTTGGTTCTTTGTGTAACGCGTTCAGCATTATAAACATCGAAAGACCTTCGCTGCTAACGGGAAGCCACTCAGCTACGCCCTGAACCAGGCTTAGGATAAAGAGCTCGAGGTAGTTCATCCAGCTCACTTTCTTACCCTATTCAAAACTTTTAGCTCTTCCGGCAGGTCCCTTATTCTTGCCGGGCAGCCTATGGCGAGTTTCCACGGAGGGACGTTCTTTGTGACTATGGAACCCGCAGCGATGAAGGCTCCTTCTCCAACTTCGATAGAGGGTAGCAATACAGAGTTTGCACCTATTGTAGCTCCTCTCCTTATTACCGGCCCTTTAAGCTCGTAATCTTTCCTGAGGGGATACTTGTCGTTGGTTAGTACGGCGTTTGGCCCTATAAAGACGAAGTCCTCGATTACCGTATTTATGGGAATGTAGACGTTTGACTGGATGCTCACGTTGTTTCCTATAACCGTATTTCCCTCAACGATCGTGTTCGTTCCCAGGAGAACGTTATCTCCTATCCTCGTTTTCTCCCTCACGACGACGTTATGGCCTGTGACAAAGTTGTTTCCTATCTCTACTTCGCAGTAGATGACGGTGTTCGATCTTATAACGGCGTTGTCACCAATTACCGCTCCTTTAAGGTGTTTTGTCTCGCTACCCAACAGGTTTGCCGTCGGATAACCAATGATTACGTTCTCCATTATCACGGGATTGCGCCCTATTTTCGTATTGCCGTAGATTCTCGCGGATTCGTGTATCATTCTCTCAACCTTCCAGCATTTTTATCATTTTGGATTTAAAAACTTGTGTTTGAATAAACTTAAATTCATTACTACTACGGAGCAATCGTTCCCGCAACTCCGAATTATTTTGAGATAGATATCTCGAATTTAAGTCCAAAGGTAGCGGTTTCCAGCCATATTAGCAAGTCTAATTAAGAATCTTTTAATTTTTGATAAAATTCTGTAATGATTTATTAGGAGATCGAAAATTCAGGAGAGTAACCAATTATAATAATAACAAGTAGAGAATGAAAAACGAAATATTTATTTGTTCGCAGCTAAAATCAAAGCTCCGGTATGAGGATGTGCCTCCACGAAAATTCGCCTGAAAAAGACTGGTTGCCCGTAAATAACGGTGTGCTGAGACTTCACCCTTACTGCATAAAGTGTGGAGTTGTAAAGAACGTTTCGTCGGATAAAGGAAAGAAGATAGGCTACTTCATCAATTCGCTCAGCAGATTAAGGGAGTTTTTAGAGAGTAGGGGCTACAAGGTGTCTCAGGCGCAGATAAGGCTCATAATTAAGGAGCTCGAAAGCGAGGGACTGCAAGACACCTACGCTCTATCTTTTTCGCATCAAAAGGAGGCGTTCGTTGAAATAGCGAAGAAGTACATCCGTGTGTCAGAGGACGTGATAAGGAACTTCGTTTAACTCCAGCCATCTGAACTGATCGGTGATGGGAGGATGGCTGGAGTTATGCTAGCATGTGTTCATTAATATTTTGCTTATATTATATATAATGCTTTTAAGTTTTCAGGTGATTAAATGAACATTCCGATTGCAAAACCGATTATAAGCAATGAAGAAGTAAAAAAAGTCGTAAACGTTCTAAAATCTGGAATGCTCGCGCAGGGAAGTGTTGTGAAGGAGTTCGAGGATAGATTTGCAGGTTACATTGGTGTAAGAAGCGCCATCGCCGTA
Source organism: Archaeoglobales archaeon (assembly GCA_003663055.1). Taxonomy (GTDB): domain Archaea; phylum Halobacteriota; class Archaeoglobi; order Archaeoglobales; family Archaeoglobaceae; genus Archaeoglobus_C. The sequence continues at coordinate 2,139 of QMZF01000114.1, forward strand.
AGCAACGGAACAGTAGCTTTGGACATAGCACTCAAAGCCGCCGGAATAGGGAGAGGCGATGAGGTGATAACGACTCCCTTCACGTTCATAGCTACAGCCAATGCAATACTCTTCCAGGGAGCGAAACCGGTGTTTGCTGACATAGACCCGGATACCTACAACATAGACGTCAACAGCGTTCTTGAAAATGTTTCTTCAAAAACGAAGGCCGTTATAGGCGTTCACATCTTTGGCCATCCCTTCGATGTAAAGTCAATAGTTGAGGTTTGCGAGGACCACGACCTCATCCTAATCGAGGATGCCGCGCAAGCCCATGGAGCGGAATATGAAGGCAGGAAGGTCGGTAGCTTTGGAATAGGATGCTTTTCCTTCTACGCAACGAAGAACATGACTACTGGAGAGGGAGGAATGATAACAACCAGCGATGAGAAGATAGCGGAAAAGTGCAGGCTCATAAGGAACCACGGCGAGAATTCGAAGTACAACCACATAGTTTTGGGATACAACTACAGAATGACGAACATCCAGGCTGCAATTGGATTAGCACAGCTGGAAAAGCTGGACGAATTCAACGAAAGAAGGAGGAGGAATGCCAGATACCTGAACTCGCACCTCAAAGTAGAGGGGCTTGTGAAACCTTATGAGGCTAAAAACGTAAAGCACGTCTACCACCAGTACGTTGTAAGGCTTGAGGAGGAATTTCCGATGAAGAGAGAAGAATTCATGGAGTATTTGAGCAGGCACGGCATAGGAAGTGCCGTTCATTACCCAACTCCAATTTACAGGCAGCCCTTGTACATCGAACTTGGTTACGGGGACGTTAAGTGTCCGGTTGCGGACGATGTTTCATCGAAGGTCCTTAGCCTGCCGATTCATCCGGCGTTGAAGGAGGAGGAACTGAAATATATAGTGGAAGTCGTAAATTCAGTCGCTTAAGTTGGGTGAGGAAATGATAGCGGTTGTAGGCTTGGGGAAAGCGGGCTTGCCGATCGCTGCAACTATTGCAGAGAGTGGCATTCGTGTGATAGGAGTGGACGTTGATGCGAAGAGGTGCGAAATGATAAACCAAGGCGTAAACCCGATTCCCGAGGAAGAGGGATTGGACGAGCTGGTAAGAAAGCATGGAGGAAAGAGCCTTGTAGCAACGTCCAACTACGAGGATGCTGAGCGATGCAAGGCATACATAATCATAGTCCCGCTTTACGTTGATGAAGCGCATAACCCCGACTTCAAAATTCTCGAATCTGCGTTTAGGTCCGTTGGCAGAATTTTAAATGAAGGAGATATAGTGGTTCTCGAAACAACGGTGCCTCCGATGACAACCGAGAGCTTAGCGAAGAAGTGGCTTGAGGAGGAGAGCGGGTTAAAGCTTGGCGAATTCTATCTAGCGTATTCGCCGGAGAGGATAATGACGGGATACAGCCTTTCCAGGCTCAGGGAATTCCCGAAGGTTATAGGCGGTGTTGATGAGGAGAGCGGAAGGAGGGCTTACGAACTCTACAAGAAGTTCGTTCCCAACCTGCATCTCGTGTCAAACGCGAGGACTGCGGAGTTCATCAAGGTTATAGAGGGATGTTACAGAGACGTTAACGTTGCACTGGCGAACGAACTTTACAAGATTGCGGAGGAGTTGGGCATCGACTTTTATGAGGCAAGGAGGTTTGCAAACCACGAGTACTGCCACATACACCTGCCTTCGACAGGCGTTGGAGGGCACTGCATTCCCGTTTACCCCTGGTTTTTGATAAAGGAAATGGAGAGGAGGGAGAAGTTCAGCAACGCCAAACTGCTCAAGGTTGCCAGGGAGGTAAACGATGAGATGGTTGGCTATTGGGCTGAAAAGATCGTGCTCGGGTGCATGGCTGTTAACAAGCCGCTGAATGAAATTAAGATATGCATTAAAGGCATAACGTTTAGAAATGGGGTTAAAGAGCTCTACCACAGCAGAAATTTAGCCCTCGCGAGGCTGCTCATGGATAAGGGCTTGAACGTCTTCGTTTACGATGACTTGTTCACGGAGGAGGAGGTTGAGGAACTCGGGTTGAGGTGGATGGAGCCCGACAGGGCAGACGTTGTTTTCGATTGCTTCAGCCTAAGGCTGACACTAAAAGATCACAATGAGATGTTAATCCAAAAATTTTAATACAGGGTTCTTTTTGAAAGCGGGATACAATGGAAGCGAGTTCAGTGTTCCTTCTGATCTCTGTATCCTTCGTTCTTTCAATGATCGTCGTGCCAATCCAGATAAAGAAGTTCAGGGAGAAAGGCATAGTCGTTACGGATTACTACAAGAAGGACTTGAGAAAGGTTCCTACGAGCGGTGGATTTGCCGTGCTTTTCGTGTTTTTTCTGATGTTTGGTTTGGCTACAGTTTTGGGGCATTTTTTCCCGATCAGAATTGAGATCAGCGATTTGGATCGCACGGCAATGCTTGTCATTGGCCTTTTCGGCCTTTTTGGAGCGATCGATGATTTTGTGGATGTTGGAAGGGCGAGCAAGATCTTCCTGCCTTTCTTCTTCTCCTATCCCCTTGCCTTCGTAATGGACTACGATACCGTAGTGCTACCGCTCGTAGGCAAGCTAGATTTGGGCATGTTTTTCCTCTTCCTAATAGCTCCAACCTACGTCATGGTTGTGTCGAACCTCGTTAACATGCATTCCGGGTTTAACGGAATGGCCGC
>QMZF01000115.1 GCA_003663055.1 Archaeoglobales archaeon
CGCTATGTGATAGAGGACTTGTGCATAGGCTGCTATCAATGCATTGAAGATTGCCTCTTCGCCAAACCTCTTTTTCCGTCTGAATTTGATGAGGGGATAGGTAATAGAAAACCGATCTACATTCCCTTCCCCCAAGCTGTACCCCTCGTTCCCGTAATAGATCCCGATACTTGCATGTGGTTGAAAGCGAAGAAGTGCCCGCAGTACTGCAAAGAAGCCTGCGAGCCGGATGCGATAGACTTCAACATGGAGGAGGAGTTCATAGATATCGAGGTTGGGGCAATCATAGTCGCCACTGGCTACAAGCCCTTTGATGCGAGGCGCATACCGCAATACGGATTTGGAAAGTACGAGAACGTCTATACTTCCCTTCAGATTGAGAGAATGCTAAATTCGACGGGGCCGACAGGCGGAGAGGTTTTGCTGACAAACGGAGAAAAGCCGAAAAGCGTTGCAATAATTCACTGCGTTGGCAGCAGGGATGAGAACTACAACAGATACTGCTCGAAGGTTTGCTGCATGTACTCCATCAAGCTTGCTCAGCTCATAAAGGAGAGAACCGGGGCTGAAGTCTACAACTTTTACATAGACATAAGGGCGGCAGGAAAAGCGTATGAGGAGTTTTACAAGCGTGCGTTAAGCGAGGGTATTTACTTTATCCGTGGAAAGGTTGCGGAAGTTACAGATATAGCGAAAAGCGAAGAGGAAGAGGGAAAGCTGATAGTTGTTGCCGAAGACACGTTATTAGGCAAGGTTCGCAGGATTCCCGTCGATATGGTTGTCCTTTCTGTCGGCCTTGAACCTCAAGCTGATGCGGACAAAATTGGAAGCATGCTGAAACTTTCATGTTCTGCAGATGGCTGGTTTTTGGAGAAACATCCTAAGCTAGCTCCAATTTCAACGGCAAGTGAAGGTATTTTTATAGCGGGCTGCTGCCAAGGGCCGAAGGATATTCCCGAGACGGTTGCTCAGGCAGAAGCAGCTGCTGGCGAAGCTTTATCGCTTATACAACGTGGTGAGATCGAACTAGAGCCAAACGTTGCCTTCATAAGGGAGGAGCGTTGTTCAGGCTGCAGAATTTGCATAGGCGTTTGCCCCTATGGAGCGATCTCTTTCGACGAGGAAAAAGGTGTTGCTGTGGTAAATCCAGCTTTATGTAGGGGTTGCGGAACATGCGTTGCTGCATGCCCATCTAAAGCTGCGCAGCAGCACCTCTTCAGGGACGAACAGATATACGCTGAGATCGAGGGGGTGCTGTTATGAGTGCTGATAATTCAACGGACTTTGAGCCGAAAATAGTTGGGATATTCTGCAACTGGTGCGCTTACATGGCCGCCAATCTTGCTGGAACCGCAAGGATGCTATATCCGCCAAACCTCAGGGTTATAAGAGTTATGTGTTCAGGCAGAATAGATCCCCAGTTCGTCTTTTATGCGTTTAAGAATGGAGCCGATGGTGTTTTGCTTGCAGGCTGCCATCATGGCGATTGCCACTACATTGAGGGAAACGTGAAGTGTTTGAGAAGGTACAAGCTGATGAAGAAAATACTACCGCAATTTGGAATAGAGCCAGAGAGGCTGAGACTCGAGTGGATTTCAGCGAGCGAGGCTGACAAGCTGAGGAAAGTTGTAGGTGAGTTTGTTGAGGAACTAAAGAAGCTCGGCCCCCTCGGCTTTAGGGGTGTTGAGCTTGAAGTTGTCGAAGCTGAAAAGCAAGTGAGAATATGAAGCAAAAAATCGCTTTTTACTGGTGTGCAAGCTGTGGTGGTTGCGAGGAAGCTGTAGTCGATCTTGGCGAAGTCATCCTTGACATCGTTGAAAAGGTTGACATAGTTTTCTGGCCGGTTGCGATGGATTTCAAGAAAGAAGATGTAGAAGCTTTACAGGATGGAGAAATACTTGCTAGCTTCATAAATGGAGCCATAAGGTTTTCCGAACATGTGGAGATGGTCGAGCTGCTCAGAAGAAAATCACAGCTTGTCTTTGCTTTTGGAGCTTGCGCTTGTTTTGGCGGCATCCCCGGGCTTGCTAATGCCTGCAGTACGGATGAGTTACTGAAATACGTTTACGAAGAAGCTCCAACAGTAGAAAACCCGGACGGTGTTAGACCAACTCCAGGATACGAGGTAAACGGTGTGAAGCTTGGAGTTCCAGAATTTCTTGAGAGATGCAAGCCCCTTGATGAAGTTATTGACGTCGATTACTACATTCCCGGCTGTCCACCATCTGTTAACGTTATTGTTGATGCCCTTAACGCACTGCTCGAAGGAGAGCTTCCGCCAAAGGGTTCTGTTATCGCCTCGCAGAAATCTGTGTGCCATGAATGCAAGCTTAACGCAACAAAGCCCGAGAAAATACTGTTAAAGTCCTTCAAGAGAGTGTGGGAAGCTGAACCTGAGCCAGATAAATGTTTGCTTGCCCAAGGCTTCCTTTGCCTCGGCCCAGTTACGAGAGGAGGTTGCGGAGCTCTCTGTGTGAAAGGTAACATGCCTTGTACTGGCTGCTTCGGCCCCCTTGACGGTGTTATGGATTATGGAGCGAAGGCTCTTTCCTACATAGCTTCCATCATCGATTCTGCAGACGAAGAGGAAATTGAGAAAATACTTGAAAAGATACCCGATCCGCTTGGGCTGTTCTACAAGTATTCTCTTCCGAAATCTCTCCTCGATGGAATACGTAAATGAACGGAGGTGAAAAGTTGAGCACAAAGATAACGATAGACCCGATAACGAGGCTGGAGGGACACGGAAAGATTGAGATAATTTTAAATGAGGAAGGCAACGTTGACAGAGCCTATTTCGTACTTCCAGAGTTAAGAGGTTTTGAGAAGTTCTGCGTTGGTAGGGTTGCGGAGGATATGCCCCAAATAACCGAAAGGATCTGCGGAGTTTGTCCGACTGCTCATCATACAGCATCAACAAAAGCCCTCGACGACCTCTTTGGTGTAGAACCCCCACCAGCGGCAAAGAAGATTAGGGAACTTATTTATTCCCTTTTCATGCTCGAAGATCACGCTCTGCACTTCTACATCCTCGCTGGCCCGGACTTCATAGTAGGGCCTAAGGCTCCTAAAGCCGAGAGGAACATCATCGGCGTAATCAAGAAGGTTGGCATCGAGGTTGGAAAGAAGATAATAGGGATGAGGAAGGATTGGAGGGGCCTAATGACGCACTTGGGCGGCAAAGTCGTCCATCCAGTCTTCGGTTTGCCGGGTGGAGTTGCCAAGGGCATAAAGGAAGAGGAGAGAGAGGATATAATCAAGCTTGCTGAAAAAAGCGTAGAATTCACCCTCTTCACCCTCGACATCTTCCGTGATGTTTTGAAGAACAGGGAGTACTTTGAGCTTATCACTTCCAACACTTACAGGCACGAAACGTACTACATGGGCCTCGTTGATGACAAAAATAACGTGAACTTCTACGATGGTCTTGTTAGAGTTGTATCGCCGAATGGAAAGGAGTACGCAAAGTTTCACTGCAGTGAGTATCTTAACTACATAGCGGAACATGTTGAACCTTGGACGTACGTGCGTTTCCCTTATTTGAGGGGCATCGGCTGGAAGGGCTTTGTTGATGGGGCTGACAGTGGAATATACAGCGTTGCCCCCCTTGCAAGGCTTAATGCAGCCGACGGAATGGCTACCGAGGAGGCAAATCAAGCATACAAGGAGATGTACGAAACCCTCGGCGAAAAACCTGTGCATTACAGCCTTGCGAACCACTGGGCAAGAGTAATTGAGATGGTGTATGCTGCCGAACGCTTTTTAGAGCTTGCAAACGATGATGACATTACCGATAGCCACATAAGAAATATTCCTGAAGGGGTTGCGAAGGAAGAAGGCTTTGGCGTCGTTGAGGCTCCTCGCGGCACTCTTTTCCACCACTACTGCAGCGATGAAAGAGGTGTACTAACGAGGGTCAACCTGATAGTTGCGACGCAGCAAAACGCCGCTCGTATTGCCATGGACATCAATAGAGTTGCGAAGGCTCTGATAAAGAATGGAAGGGCGGATGATGGAATACTAAACATGGTAGAAATGGCTTTCAGAGCCTATGATCCCTGCCATGCGTGCGCAACCCATGCTATAGGCGAGATGCCGCTGGAGATACGGATAAGGAACCCTGATGGTGAGGTTGTCAGAGTAATAAGGACATGAAGCTTGTTGTGTGCATAGGCAGCGATATAGGAAGCGATAGTTTCGGCTTTAAAGTTGCTGAAAGGATTAGGGGAAAGGTAAACGCGAGGCTTGAGGAAGTTACAAACTACATTGACATCCTTACCCTTCTTTACGACGAACGCTACGATATGCTCATAGTCGTGGATGCTGTAAGGGGGGAGGAAGATTATAGGCTCGTAGAGTTCGAGGTAAAAACGTCTGGGGTAGTAAAGGCGTTTCTCTCTCACTCTATAAGCTTTTTCGATGCTATTAAGCTTGCCAAAGCCCTCGGAATACTTCCAGGAAGAGTAATTGTTGTTGGCATGGGGATGAGTAGCTTAGAAGTAAACGAGGAAAAGATGGACGAAGTGGTTGAACTCGCTGCTGAAAGAGTAATTGAGCTCTGCTCGGAGTGACTAAATCGACAGATGTCTACTGGTTTTGGATTGGAGATGAATATAAATACAAAAAATCAAGAAAAATCTAGCAGGACAATTAGCCTATAACTAACACAGGAATAAAAAAGAGTTTCAGTACCCATTCGATTTCCTTCCCTTCCGACTCAAGTCCTTTGAATCCCACAATCATCGCTGCAATCGAAGCAAATGCCAAGGTAAAACGCTATCCAGCCAATGTTTCCTGTTCCAC
>QMZF01000116.1 GCA_003663055.1 Archaeoglobales archaeon
ATATCAATATTATTAATACTAATAGGTTTGGATTTTGGCTTGCCTGACTAAGTTAGGCTCCAGCAAGAAAGCAAAATTTTCTTATTCCCATTTGTAAAAAGCTGGGTACATGAAAAAGATGGTTGTCATGAGTGGAAAGGGAGGAGTTGGTAAATCGACGGTTGCTGCGAACCTTGCGTTCATGCTCAGTCAGAAAGGTTACAAAACGGGTTTGCTTGATTGTGATATTCATGGCCCTTCAATTCCAAAGCTCCTCGGCCTCGAAAATATAAGAGGTCTTGACTCGAAGGAAGGTAAGCTTCTGCCGGTTGAGATTGACGGGGTTAAGGTATTTTCGATGGGTTTCATGCTACCCACTAGGGACACTCCCGTTATATGGCGCGGACCTATAAAACATAAGTTCATCCAGGAAGCTTTACAGAACGTTGATTGGGGTGAACTCGACTACCTAGTTATAGATCTACCACCAGGTACTGGCGATGAAGTGATAAGCATCGTTCAGCTCGCAAAGCCAGATGGGAGTGTGATAGTCACGACTCCTCAAAGCGTGGCACTCGAAGACGTCAGAAAGGCTGTGAACTTTTCGATACACGTTGAAGTGCCAGTTATAGGGGTTATAGAAAACATGAGCGGAATGATTTGCCCCCATTGCGGAAAGAAAATTGACATCTTTGGTAGTGGTGGAGGAAAAAAGCTTGCAGAAGAAATGTCCGTCCCGTTTGTTGGAAGCATACCACTTGATATGAGCATTTTCAAGAGTGGTGAGGAAGGAAAGCCATTTGTGAAGTGGAATTCGGAATCGACCCAGGCGTTCAGTAAGATAGTTGACGAGTTAATCAAGAATTTGAAAAAGGTCGAAGAGATGTCTAAGAAAGGTTAGAAAATCGGGAGGTGAAAGAATGAGGATCTGTATACCTACCGAGGGAAGAGGAGGCCTAGACGATTACGTTTGTGAACATTTTGGAAGAGCTGCAAGCTTTACAATTTATGACACGGAGACAGGGGAGGTTGAGGTAATTCCTAATACTTCAGAACACTTCGGCGGATTCGGTAAACCTCCGGAGATAATCGCAAAAACAGGAGCAGACGTAGTCATTTGCGGAAACATGGGGCCGAGGGCAATTCTAATGCTACAGCAGCTTGGAATAAAAGTTTATTCGGGAGCCAGCGGGAGAGTTAGAGATGTTATAAGGCTATTTAGGGAAGGAAAGATCGCAGAAGCGAGCCTCGAGACGGCATGCAAGGAACACAGACATCCAATCGATTTTTGGCGCTAAGTTTTTAATTTTTTTAAATTTAAATAAAATTAGATTTCCGACATCTTCAAAAAGTACTCGTGAACTCTCGTATCCTCGGTTAGCTCGGGGTGAAATGCTAAACCAAGGATGTTGTTTTGCTTTGCAGCAACGATGTAGTCTTCGAAGGTGGCAAGAACGTCTACGTCCTTACCCACTTCAACTATTACGGGAGCCCTAATAAACACGGCCTCAATTTCCCCGATGCCCTTGAAGTGGAGCGGAACTTGAAAGCTCTCCCTCTGCCTACCGAACGCGTTTCTCTTTATCTTCGCATCCAAGAGTTTAAGTAACTTCGTATTCGTTCTTTCAACCAGCTCATCTCCGCACTTTGAGAGCAGAATTAAGCCGGCACACGTCCCCATAACTGGCTTGCCCTGGTTCGCAACCTCAAGAATCTCGTCTGCAATCGAATCCCTAAAGATAAGTCTACTTATAGTTGTGCTCTCTCCGCCAGGTATTATGACTCCGTCACTCTTTGCTACAACTCCGCTCCTCCTTGTAGCGATGACTTCCCCATCTATGCCGAGCTTTTTCATCGCCGCTTTCGTTGCCAAAACGTGTTCTTCAACGTCTCCTTGAACACCAACAACTGCAATCCTCATAATCCCCTGTACTGCAACCTCTCCTCCTCGCTAAGCTGAAAGACATCAAGCCCCTTCATTGCCTCTCCAATTCCCTTAGAAACTTCTGCAACGACTTCTGGCTCGTCGTAGTGTTGCACCGCTTCAACTATGGCTCTTGCATATTCTGGCGGGTTTGAGGACTTAAATATGCCTGAGCCCACGAACACACCATCAGCGCCGAGCTGCATCATGAAGGCAGCATCTGCTGGCGTTGCAATGCCGCCAGCGGCGAAGTTGACAACTGGCAGTCTGCCCATTTCCCTTACTTCGAGTAAAACCTTGTACAAGCCTTCAACTATCTCGCCAAGCGAGTATTCTTCGTAAACCACATCGTTCTTACCTATCTTGCTTAGCCCCATCTCTTCTCTAACGCTGTTCGCAAGTTTGCAGTAGGCTTGGGCATATCTTTCCGCAACACTGAACACTCTAGCCCCTTCCATCTCTTGTAGCTCTGCTATAGCCTTATTCATCAACCTCATGTGTTTCACCGCTTCGACGACGTTGCCTGTCCCTGCCTCGCCCTTCGTTCTGACCATTGCAGCCCCTTCCCATATTCTCCTTACAGCCTCACCAAGACTCCTTGCTCCACAGACGAAGGGAATAACAAACTTGCGCTTGTCTATGTGGAAGAAAACATCCGCTGGTGTTAGAACTTCGCTCTCGTCTATCATGTCAACTCCAAGCGCTTCGAGCGCTCTTGCCTCAGCAACATGTCCGATTCTAACCTTGGCCATAACTGGAATCGTTACAGCATCCATTATCTCCTGAATGATCTTCGGATCGGCCATCCTTGCTACTCCGCCGGCCTGCCTTATGTCTGCTGGCACTTTATGCAATGCCATTACTGCAACTGCCCCAGCGTCTTCCGCTATTCCCGCTTGTTCTGCATTTGTGACATCCATTATAACTCCGCCCTTCTGCATCTTTGCGAATCCTCTCTTTATCAGTTCTGTCCCAAATCTGAGCTTTTCGAGCTCCATGAGCGTCACCTTTGGGAGTAGCATAACCTTGCTATTTAATAGCTTTGCTGAAGAGTCAGTGCATAGAGATGGTCGGATAATTATTCGAATTGGCTCAAAAGATACACTTGGATGATGACATTGAGAAGTTGCTCAGGAATTGGCGAGGAAAAACCAAGAAAGAGCAATGTCCGAGGTAGTGGAAGAGGCTCTGTTAAATCTGGCCGTAGAAGAAGAGTTTGATAATCTTATTCAGGAGCTGAAAAAGGGTGTCAGGCTGAAATAGGAAGATTAAGGAGAGAAGACATCTATGAAGTTTGATCGCATAGGCATTGATACAAACGTGCCTCGTATGCAATAGATTCCACTGACGAAAGAAAGCACGACATGGCCTTGAAGTGCTTAAAGATTTGCGAAACAATCTGAAAAGTACTCGGTAGCTCTGCAAGTCATACGTGAGTTAATTTACGTAGCTCAAAAGTACCCACAGATGCTTGAGTACGCTGCAAGGTTGGCTTTAATACTTTTAAAACTTTGGTTAAGAGCTCGGAAAAACTTCTTTGAGTCCAATTACAACTTGCTCGCTTCTTCAATCCCTATGAATGTTAAACAAATCGGGTTAACACCCTATGAATGCCTTAACTTCTCGACCAATTCCCTGCAAAACGCTGGCAAATCGGAAGGCATCCTTGAAGTTATCAAGTTTCCGTCAACTACAACTACCCTATCTTCGTAGATACCGCCAGCTGCCATGACGTCATCCCTTATTCCAATCCAGCACGTCAATTTCTTGTCCTTAACGGCTCCAGCGGATATGAGTAGCTGGGGGCCGTGACATATGGCTGCGATCACCTTGTTTTCATTTACAAAATGCTTGGTTATTGATACTGCTTTCTCGTTGATTCTTACCCTTTCAGGCGACTTACCTCCAGGAATTACGAGTGCTGAGTACTCCTCAGGCTTGACATCATCGAAGGTTTTGTGGGGCTTTATTCTATAGCCGTACTTGCCTACTTTCTCATTCGGGGATGAGGACGCTATTACAACTTCGAATCCCTCCTCCATAAGTCTGTACATTGGGTAGAACAACTCCAGATCTTCAAATCCATCTTCTATCAGGAAGAGAACCTTTGGTGCCATAACACATGATTGGTAGCGATGTATTTAGTTTTTTAGCGATATGCGTTTACACTACAATCTGCTATAAAAAGTGATTGAGGCCAGATTCTTGAATTTTAGCATAAATCCTCATCATCTTACGTGTTTCAAAACTTTTAAGTTACCAATTATTATTGTTATTACTATCATGACCGAAGTCAGAATCAAAGACTTAGCCGATATACTTGGAATCGCAACACTAGTTGGATTTACCCTCGTCATCACATTAATTGCCCTTGCATCTCGGGGAGCTTTGTTATACTTTTACGAACCTAACAAGTTTGTTTGGGCTATTGAGGTTGGATTGGGTTTTTATGGTGTTATAGTTGGGTGCAAGAGACTCAAAGAGATTGTATGGTGATAAAAAAGCCTATAATAATTATAATTTAAAATTACTGAATACTCCAAGTTGCGAGTTTTACCCCTGTAAGTAAATTTCCAAAGTCGTACTGTATTTTCAAGTCAGTTGCAGATTTCTACTTCGGCCAAAATAAAGACTTTTCCAGGGCTTGCTTCTTCACGAAGTGTTTCTTTGACGATGTCTGAATAGTAACTATACGATTTTGTTCTCAGCGGATATTACGGTAACTTCTACCTTGGATGTTTTGCGGTTTCACCAACCTTAAGTTTTAGTTCAGTGTTCAGTCGGTGTTTTCTCTATAGTGGGCTTTACTGTGGGTTTTGTCGGCGTTTCGGTAGTTTCTAACTTTGGGCTCCTCTTCTATACAACCTAGTATAGTAAAACTGCTGAAAATGCC
>QMZF01000117.1 GCA_003663055.1 Archaeoglobales archaeon
CAAGAAATACAGCCCCAAACATTAGTTCGAGAGATATCAGTAGTCTGACTAGGTCTTTGCTCGACATCGCCATCAGGTAGCCAACTAGCAGTATTACTGCCGATGCTACAAGGACTGCAGCGATCATGTAGCTTCCCTCCTAATGAACTTAACAACAGACATCATGAGCAGTATGGACAGAGAGATAAAGAACAATACTAGAACAATGTAGTCGGATACGAAGTTAGCAACTATTCTATCGTTGAAAGTATATATTATATCATAATTAACATAAGCATATATTGAAAAACAAAGTACAAGTATCGTAATTGCCGTCGGTATTGCCCATGCGTAATCAAGATTTAGCTGCGGTCCGATCTGCCTATAGGTTGCCGCAAGAGCTACGGTTACTGCTCCAACCGCACCAACAAATATGAAAGCTATTAATATGAATACTGGTTGGACATTGTATAGAGCATAGATACCGGCAATTACAAGCAGCGTGATCGACATGTAAAGCGCTGAATAGAAGTTGTCCCTGGACAGCAACGCTGCAAAGGACGTCAACACAGCAAAGCCGCACATTACCAGTAAAGATGAAGTTACCATGTCCATGCGTTCGCATCTAAGATTTAAATTAATAAACCTTACTATTTTTACCCTCTCTAACACCATCTGGGGCAGGAAAAATTTGGCTACTATTTCCAAAAGGATTTTTGAATAAGAGTTTGAGAGCTACAGCCTATATTTCTGCAAATTAACCAGACTAGATAATTTCTATAATCCCTTTAGCCTCCCGCTATCGGCAACTTTACTTATATTTCATAAATTTTTTGTTATAATTTAAAATGTTTCACTCGGTTTACTCATTAGTTTTCCTTAATCTGAAGATGAGTTTGCAATAAATATCACGCAATTTTCATCAAACGTAATATAATACAAAATTTTTAAATTTCGTCCAGAAGCGAAATATACTTCTTCGCTTTTATTACTCCGTCCTTCTCTTCCACAAGCCAAGTCATCCAGCAGAGTTCGATTGGCCTATAACCAGTAAGCTTAGCTATCTCATGAACCCTCCTTATGAAAGGTATATCGCCCTTTACTGGCTCTTCTCCAGCTCTTACGAGGATACCATTTATAACTCTCTTCACAATCTTGTCCGGCATTACCGTATCAACTCCACCCATCATCCTGAGGTATTGAAACGTGTTTATTCCAACGCCTTTAATCCTCCCAATCGCATCACTTCTCCACTCTTCGAGCTTTGCCTTCTCTGCCCAGTTGCGAATTGCTGCTCTGTCATCCCCACCAAATTCAAGTAACGCTTTTGCTATCTGCGTCGCAGCCTTTACCGACCTTCTGTTTCTCCAAATAGAAAGAAGTTTTTCTTCAGCTTCAGCAAGCTTAGCGAGTGTCGAAACCTCTCCATTCAGCACATATCTATCCCTAAACTCTCTAACCTTTGGAACAACAGCCGTGAAGTAGTTTAGTCCAACTGATGTAAATGCAGCATCCACAACCATCAGCACTACGCTACCATTCCACCTCCTCGTATCTAGGCATTTGGTGCAGTACTTAGAGACATTTACGGCGGACATGTACTTGTCAACGATTTCTTTTAGTCTACCCCTCATATCACGCCACACCGGTCTTTGAAAGTACGACTTCGAATTCTTCTTTTGAGGGCTTTACGTCCTCGAGAATGGTGTACCTCTTCTTTCTTATGTTCCTAGCGTACATCAAAGCCTCTATCGTCTGATCCTTTGTAAGACCAAGCTCTTTAGCCGTGGTTGGAGCCTGAATCTTCTCGAGTGAATGTCTTACTTTTTCCCAATCCCCAACACCATAGTACTTTTCGTGGAGGTACTCCATGATTATCGTACCAACTCCAACCTTTTCACCATGGGTAGCGCTTCCATAACCCAGGTAATCGAGTGCGTGACTGAACTTGTGCTCAGCGCCGCTTGCAGGTCTGCTACTCCCGGCAATTGCTATCGCAACTCCGCTGAGTACGAGTCCTCTAACAAGCATCTCAACATCATTTCCCTTTAAATCGAGCTTCTCGCTGCTGAGCATTAGGTTTGCGGGCATAACGGCCATGCTTGCTGCAACCTCATTGAAAGCTTCACCAACTTTTTCCTTTGCAAGCTTCCAGTCCTTCACGGCGGTAACGTTCGAAATTAGATCGCCAAAACCTGAGCGGAGAAGCCTGATTGGGCTATGCCTCAGGATTACGAGGTCTGCAAGAACTGCAGTTGGAGGTTTTGTTGAAATCGAAACCGGTCTTCCGTTCTCCTTAAAGCTCGCCACCGGAGAAGCTATACCGTCATGGGAAGCTACGGTCGGTATGCTCACGAATGCTACATTCATTTCAGAAGCAAGCACCTTCGCCACGTCTATTACCTTCCCACCGCCTATACCGATAACACAGTCTATATCCGTATAGCTAACGCTCATCTCTATCTTCCTAACCTCCTCCATGCTCGGCTTTTCTATAAAAAAGCGATTAAAGACAAATTCACTTATTCTTTCCTCTATCTTAGCCCCAACAAGCTCATAGCTCTTCCTACCGGTTAGTATAACAACGCCGGAAACGTCAAGTTCTTCAAGGACGTAGCGAACGGCCTTTCTTGCACTTTCACCAATTTCAACAATGAGGGGAAGTTCAGCGATCATCAATCTTGGCATAAAAAAGCGTGAATAGACGTGATGATAAATGTTGCTGAATTAATAAAGTCCAAGCTCTCTCGAAAGCTTCTCCAGCCTTTCTATGCGCTTTTCTATTGGTGGGTGTGTTGAGAAGAGAGAAAGCAGGCTCTCTCCACTTATCGCAGGAATTATGAAGAATGCGTTCAGCCCTTCGACTTCCTTCTTTGCATCGCTGCTAACCCTATCCATCCTTCCGCTTATTTTAAGCAGTGCGGAGATTAAAGCCTTTGGATTTCTCGTGAGCAAAGCACTTCCAGCATCGGCTGCAAACTCCCTATAGCGGCTTAAGGCTCTTATGAGCAGAAAGCTCACGAACCATACTATTGCTGAGATCACGAATATCGCTAGCGGGCCAAGATTGTTCTCCCTTCTATCGCCGTATCCCCACATCCCCATGAACATTGCCCAGCGCATTATGAACCAGGCGATCGTGGAGATAAAGCTTGCAATCGTTAAAACCATGACATCGCGGTTCTTTATGTGACTCAGTTCGTGGCCGAGCACAGCTTCAATTTCTTCTGCGTTTAGCGTTCGAAGTAAACCGGTAGTGACTGCAACCACCGCATTCTTTGGGTTTCTGCCGGTTGCAAAGGCATTTGGAACTGGAGTGTCAACGATCGCTACTCTTGGCATGGGCAAGCCAGCGTTCGCTGCGAGCCTTCGAACGATTGCATGCAATTCGGGAGCCTCGCTTTCACTCACAATCCTTGCACCGCTTGCAAGCAGTACGAGCTTGTCAGAGTAGTAATACTGGAGAAAGAGGAAGAGGCCGGCAAACACAGCTATAAATGTAATGTTGACACCGTAGGCATAGAGAAAGCTAAGGAAAGCTAGGTAGACTAAGGCTAGTAACGCCATCGTAGCAAACATCCTGATCGTTAAACCGGTATCCCTCACCCATACCATGTTCGCAACATGTTCTCTTCTGCTATATAAAATCTGCCACGCTGTTCAGAGCGAAAAAAAGCTCGATTTCCTCTTCTTCCGCAATGCTGAGGTACTTTTCGACGAAAGCCTTACTTGGCTTTCCTTTTTCGACGCTATCAAGGGGCATACAAACTCTTTCAGCCTTTTCACATCCCAAAGCTTTCAAAACTTCCTCAAATCTCCTCAAAGCCGGGCATCCCACGCCAAAGTCGCCATAAATGGGAAAGGATTTGCAGGAGGCGGGCCTTGCAGGATAAACCGTGCACTTTCCATTCCGCAAAAAAGGACAAGGGCTGACCATTACAGCGTTAATCCCTCCAACCTCCCTCTCAAGTTCTTCAAGAACTTCATAGTAGCGGATTCCAAGAAACTCCCTAATCTCCTCGATGTTTTCAACTTCGATTTCCCTTCTATCTGGATAGTAAACTACGTGGCTGAGTTTTTCGCAGCACTTCCCGCACTTCCTGCATACGAGGGGGATGTTAACAAAATTGCTTCCCAGGTAAACCCTCGCAAATAAAGCTGTATCAAGCTTAAATGTTTCGGGACTCCCCACAAGAAAACCCTAAACTTTGGAAGGAAAAGTTTATCTGTTTCATGGCTTGCGATGCGTCATGGGCAAAACGATCGCAGAGAAGATACTCAGTGAAAAAAGTGGCCGTGATGCTTATGCCGGCGACATAGTCGTTGCAGAAATTGATGCTACTGCTTTGCAAGACGGTACAGCACCGCTTGCAATAAGGCGCATTATGGAGATGGGACTTAGGATTAAAGCTGCTGACAGAACACACTTCTTCGTTGATCACGCAGCTCCTTCGCCTCGCAAAGAACTCAGCAACGACCAGAAGTTTATAAAGGAGTTTGCAGAGAAGATCAACGCTGATTTTAATCCGCCCGGCGAGGGCATAATTCACCAGCTGATGGTCGAGCGATTTGTTAAACCCGGAGATTTAGTAGTTGGGGCTGATAGCCATACATGCACCTGTGGCGCACTTGCAGCATTCGCTACGGGCATGGGTTCAACGGATATAGCCGTTGCAGTAGTTATGGGCAAAAACTGGTTTAGAGTGCCTGAAACATTCAGAATTGAGATAAATGGCAAGCTGCCCAAAGGTGTTTACTCGAAAGACCTAATTCTCGCAGTTATAGGCAAGCTGGGAGCTGACGGAGCAACGTACAA
>QMZF01000118.1 GCA_003663055.1 Archaeoglobales archaeon
AGTATCCTTTTTTCCGCTCAAACAAAACTTCGAGATAATCCCCCTCTTTATCATACCATATTTTTATTATTTTCTTCTCCATAGTATTTCACCTCTTTTTATTTTATCTGTGAAATACGCAGTTATGATAAATACGTCATCAGTTAATACTTTAACTACAACACATAAATATTTCTCCGTTACTGGCGTTGTATCATAATGTCGATAAAACAACTCAACATCAGGATCTGTTCGTGATCTCACAATTACATCAGGATTTAACAACGTTTCCTGTATTCTGTCAATTTGTTCGGACATTTCTGGATGATCAATTTCGATGTGCTCCTGCCTTTCATCTGTTAATCGAATCTGCCGGTTGTGAACATCTCTAAACCATTTCATCCATACACACCTTTTTTTAGACTGCTATATCGTTTGATGTTGATTATCGAGGAAAATTTTGGAGTCGAAGATGCCAGATATCTATTAGATGTTAAGAATTTAATAAACTTTATATCTATCGCCATCCCCATTCAATTGTAATCGTTCTTCTTTGGCTACAAAGGTGAAAATGAAAGAGTTGTTTTTGCATAGAAGATTGAAAGAAATACTAATGGATTACGGAATCAGAAAATCTGGACTTGTTTTAATTTCAGAGAGAGGAGAAAGTATAATGAGAGAACAATTTGCTGAACGACTCGTTAAAGGTGGCTATAAAGCCCGAATGGGAGTGTGTCGAATAGAAAATGTCTACTTGGCGGAAGCCCACATGGGAGTTATGAATGTTTTTCAAACTTTATTTTGTTTCCAGCCTTTTAAGACTTCATTCAAAGCAACAATAACCTTACCCGCTTCTTCAATCTCCTCAATAGCTATCCGCTCCAAAGGCGTGTGACAGTACACGAGCTCCCCGGGTCCCCATACAACTACATCCCAGCCAGCATTTCTGAGGTTTATTGCGTCCGTCCACGATGGCATTACCGTATAATCTACTCTGAGCCCAGCCGCTTTCATCGCAGCTTCAAGCATAAACTTTGCCTCTCCGTCGGAAATGAAACCTTCTGACTCTTCGAGAACCTCTACATTCCCGTACATTGATGTTAGATCAAGAACTTTCTTCTTTAATTCTAGAACGTTTTCCTCGGGCTTAAGAAGAAAGTCCAATCTTAGCTCGCAGCTATCGGGAATGACGTACTCGTCGCTCCCCCCTTTCATCTTTAAAATTGTAAAATTATGTAAGGTTCCCAGTCTTTCAATCATCTCAATTGCCTTTTTTATAGCATTCTCGCCACTTTCCGGCGTAGCTCCATGAGTTTGCTTTCCCTTAACCTTTACGTCTATTTCCAGAACTCCGTAATTCTCTATTGCGATTTTAAGTGATGTGGGCTCCATAACAATTGCCTTTCCAGAGAACTCCCTTGCAAAAAGCTCAGAACCCATGCCCGTTTCTTCCTCATCTCTTAGAAATGCCACGCCAAACTTCGGTTTTTTTAGCTTTTCAAGAGCCAGCAGAATGGCTGCAATGCTGCCCTTTGCATCGCAAACCCCTGTACCGTAGGCGTACTTCCCATCGAATTTAAACTTGGCTTTAGGAGCTACGGTATCCATATGCGTAACGATCCAAAAATCAACTTCTGGATTTGCAACGACGTTGTAGTCGTCTTTAACTCTCAATCCAAGTTTTTTAAGGTAGGACGATAAAAAAGAGGCTATTTCCTCTTCTCTACCCGATGGTGATTCTATATTCACGAGTTTTTCTAACAGGCTAACCGCGTCCATCGCAGGATTTTAAAACCAGAGAATAAAAAGTTAGTTGTGTTGATAAGAAGGGCTAAAGCGGAGGACATAACCGACTTTGTTGAGATTTATGAAAAAGCCTATAGGGGACTTGAGAAGTACGCATACACAACAAGGAGGGAAATCAAGAGTTACTTTAAATGGTTAAGAAGAAGAGACCCCGACGGTATGTTTGTTGCGGTTGTTGGCAAACCCATAGGCTTCATTGCATGTGATACCAACTGGTACAGCTCTTTTGAGGGTAAAGAAGTGGGAGAAATACACGAACTCTTTGTGTCTCCAGAATGGCAGAAAAAAGGTGTTGGAGGAGCACTTCTTAGCAGAGGGCTAGATTACGCAAGAGAGAGAGGAAGAGATATTGCTGAACTGTGGGTGGGTAGAGGAAATTTAAGAGCGAGGCGTTTCTACGAGAAGTGGGGTTTTAAACTTGCCGAAGGTTGGGGACATTGGGTGAGAATGATTAAAAAGCTCTAGTTAAATTCAAAGTTAATTGATAAGTAAAATTAAAAAATAAAAATTTAAGCGGCTGCTTCTGCTGCTTCAGCAGCTTCGGCTGCCCTTGCTTCCTCTTCCCTCTTCGCCATCTTAACCTTTAATTTCTTCAGCTTAATTATGTTCTCCCTATCCATCTCTTCGAGTTTAAAGGATATGAACCAAGCGGTTTCCTTCATCATTGGTATAACTCTGTACTCAAGAGCATTTACTCTCCTCTTTGTTTTATCTATTTCTTCAACCAATCTCTTTACTGTCGTTTCGATCTCTGCAACTTCAAGTATCGCATCGACAAGTTCCTCATAAGCCGCAACAGCCTCATCTATTCTAGCAGTGGTAGAGATAACACCGTATTCTCTTTCTGCAACTTTCTTTCGTACCTTCTCTCGCTTAACAACGGGGACTACAACACCCATTATATTTTTCTTTTTCATAGCAAAACTTGGTTCAGTTTGACGAGAGATCGCTACGGACTGAACGGCAAGTACACCATCCACAGCCTTTGCTATCGTAATCGCTTCTTGTGCTTTGTTGAATTTTTCAACCATGCCCCCGATCGTCTTCTTTGCTTCCTCGAGAATTTCTCTGAACTCTGCAATCAGTCCATCTCTTTTCATCTTCAGTAAGCTGTACCCTCTCTCCGCCATTTTTATTCTCCTTCTTAGCTTTATCAGTTCCATTCGGGTCGGTTGTACTTCAGCCATTCCTTAACACCTCTGAAAGAAAAAAGAAATTAAGCTGCTTCTGCAGCTTCTTCAGCTTCAGCTGCAACAGCCTTCTTCTTGTACGCTGGATGGTACTTCTCGATGTACTTTCTCTCGATCTTAACGAGCTCCTTCTCGGGAAGCATGGCCAGCAGTTCCCAGCCAAGGTCGAGAGTGTACTCGATGTCCCTGTCTTCGTACTTGCCCTGAGCAAGCCATCTGCGTTCAAACTCATCTGCAAATCTCAGGAACTTGCGGTCTCTCTCCGACAATGCCTCTTCACCGACGATTGCGACCAAGCCACGCAGATCAACACCCTCTGCATATGCAGCATACATCTGGTCGTTCCATTGCTTGTGATCGTCCCTCGTTAATCCTTCGCCTATTCCTTCCTTCATAAGCCTGCTGAGTGATGGCAGAACGTTGATCGGTGGATAGATACCCTTTGCATGCAACTCTCTGCTGAGCACTATCTGCCCTTCAGTTATATAGCCGGTAAGATCCGGAATCGGGTGAGTTATGTCATCTGCCGGCATTGTGAGAATCGGGAACTGGGTGATGCTTCCTTTTCTACCTCTGATACGGCCAGCTCTCTCGTAGATCGTTGCTAAGTCGGTGTACATGTAACCTGGGTAGCCTCTCCTTCCAGGAACTTCTTCTCTTGCTGCCGAGATTTCACGCAGAGCTTCGCAGTAGTTGGTCATGTCCGTCAGGATGACGAGTATGTGCAGGTCGTACTCGTATGCAAGGAATTCCGCTGCCGTTAGAGCCATACGTGGAGTGATCAACCTTTCAATAGCCGGATCGTTTGCAAGGTTTAGGAAAACTACCGCTCTTTCTAATGCTCCAGTTCTTTCGAAGTCCTTCATGAAGTGGTGAGCTTCTTCATAGGTTATGCCCATTGCAGCAAAAACGACAGCAAACTCTTCCTCTTTCCCAAGAACCTTTGCTTGCCTAGCAACCTGCAACGCTATATCGTTGTGTGGCAAACCGCTACCACTAAAAATTGGCAGCTTCTGCCCTCTAACGAGGGTGTTCATTCCGTCTATAGCAGAAATGCCTGTCTGAATGAATTCTCTTGGATACGTTCTTGCATACGGGTTTATCGCTGCCCCTATAATCGGTCTTCTCTCTTCTGGAACGATCTTGGGCCCTCCATCGATCGGATCACCGGAACCCGAAAGAACTCTACCGAGCATGTCGTAGGAACAGTCAAGCCTTACAATATCTCCGGTGAATCTCACTGCAGATGACTTATCGATACCTCTCGTCCCCTCGAATGACTGTACAACGACGATATCTCTGGCCGAATCCAAAACTTGCCCTCTTCTCGTTGTACCATCTGGAAGAGTAATCGTTACGAGTTCTCCAAAACCAACGGGCTCTGTTTTCTCAACAAAAATTAAAGGACCGGCAATATCTCTTATGGTCCTATACTCCTTCATCCTCGCCTCAGGCATTCTTTATCCCCCCAAAAGGTTCTTTCTAATCTTTTCGAGTGCAGCTTCAAGCTTTGGCTTGTAGTCTTCTTCAAACTTTGCCTTGGCAAAGTCGTCCTTGCCCTCAACGTTCTCTATCTCATCGATCGTTCTTCCCATCTCCAGAGCTTTGTAGAATATGCCCTCTAACTCCTTAATCGCCTTCATCATGTCGTACTGCTTTTCCACAGAGCAGTAAGTATCGACTTCATGATAAGCGTACTGGGAGAGGTAAACTTCTCTGATGTACCTTGCAACCTCAAGCAGCACTCTCTGCGTATCCGGCAA
>QMZF01000119.1 GCA_003663055.1 Archaeoglobales archaeon
AATTTCCGTTTTCTCACGCAACACCGGAGATGATCCGACGAGAGATATATGGAGTGGTGTCGAAGTTCATCGTCCCCTTCTAGCGAGCATCGTTGACGTATTACCAATAGCAGTCCCAGAGGATGTAAAGAGGTGGCCGACCGAAGCACAAGAGTTTTTCGGTGAAACTCTCCTTTACAACTTCCTTTCAGCGTCAAAGCTCGTTAACAGGCTTGTTGCTAAGGAGCATAGGAAGTTCGATTTGATCGTTTCCCATGACTGGCTTACAGCAATCGCTGGAATAATCTCCAAGAGGAATTTGAATCTCCCCCTTATCTTTCACTTTCATTCTACTGAGCAAGGAAGGATGGGCGATGGTTCGCCAACGATCAAAGAGATAGAAAGGATGGTCGCCCTTAAGGCGGATTTAATAGTTACCGTAAGCTACGCGATGCGCGATGAACTCGTCAGCCTTGGCTATCCTGAGCAAAAAATAAGGGTGGTTTACAACGGCGTTGACGTTAAGAAGTATCGGCCGGAGAGATTTCCGCCTGAAGAGGTAAAGGAATTTAGAGACAAAATAGGCGTCAGAAACTCGCCCATGATCCTTTTTCTCGGCAGACTGGCATGGGTAAAGGGGGCAGACACGCTTGTAAGGGCTATGCCGCTCATACTTAAAGAAGTGCCCGATGCAAAGCTCGTAATCCTTGGGAAAGGAGACCAGCAGCAGCTCCTCACGCAACTCGTTAGTTCTCTCGACCTCCAAAACAACGTCATCCTACACTTCAAGTACGTCAGCGAAGAAGAAAGGATGCTCTACTACGCTTCCTGCGATGTTGCAGTTTTCCCCTCTAAATACGAGCCCTTCGGAATTGTTTGTACGGAGGCGATGGCAATGGGCAAGCCGGTAGTTGTTGGGGCGAGCGGAACTTCGGGTTTGAGAGAGCAGGTAGTTCCTTCTGGAAGCGAGATGTGCGGTTTCCACATCAACCCGTACGATCCCGCAGACATAGCAAAATTTGTTATAATTCTGCTTAAAGACCACGAACTAAGGAAAAAGATGGGCATAAACGCGAGAAAGAGAGTTCTCAACAGATTTACTTGGGAAATCGCTGCAAAAAACACGATCAGCATTTATGAGGAGGTTCTGGGATGAAATCCATCATAATAGGTAAGAAGCTAGAGGAGGAGGTTAGAAAGGAACTGGAAGAGGAGTTGAGAAAAATTAAAGGATTTAGAGAGATCGTTTACGGTTACATGTCTGCAGAAATAGTCTTTGAAGAAAAAGAAGTGGGAAAATGCCTCAAACTACTAAAAGAGTTAGATATACCCGTAGAGAGAATAGTTAGGAAATTATGAGTCAAGATGATAAGCTTTGGAAGGGAGTTAAAAAACTACGAGTTCGCAAGCAAAAGGGAGTTCGTTATGGTTAGTGGTAATGCTTACTGCTCTTCGTCTCTCGCAGGAAACACGAGAAAATACCACGGTCTTCTCGTTTATAGCAATCGGGTTTACCTCTCAGCTCTAGACGAGCTTGTGAACGGGAAAAGGATATCCGTTGCTAGCTATGTGGAAAAGCTCTGTGATGATGGTCTGAAGCATCTCCAGGTGTTCAATCTTTATCCTCCAGAGTTCCACTACTTCGTTGACGGTGTTTTGGTTAGAAAGACCATATCCTTTGACAAACTACTCAGAATAAGGTACGACGTCTTGGGAGAAGCGGAGATAAAGGTGTATCCACTGGTAACAGATAGGAGCTTCCATGAAACTCGAAAAACTTTCGAGTTCAAGCAAAAAAGAATAGAGAACGGCTTCGAAGTTGGAAGTCTCAGAATAACATCAAATATGGATGTGTGCGAAAATCCGGACATTTACTGGAACGTCTTCTATGAAAGAGATTATGAAAGAGGGTATGAATGCGTGGAGAACCTCTATACACCGGGGTTTTTCTATTCAAAAGTAAGAGATAGTAGCGTTGAGATAGTTGCAGAGATTAAAGCTGGAGAAACTGAAAACACGAATGAAAAAGAAGGAAAAGAAATGAAACTAAAGAAAAAGCAAATAAGGAAAAAACAAAAAAACAAAGTACCGAAAAGTCCTATAGAGTGTCTTGAGCTAGCTGCCGATAGTTTTCTCGTTGAAGGAGCAATCTACGCAGGCTATCACTGGTTTGCCGAAGCGTGGGGAAGGGATGCGTTCGTCAGCCTTCCCGGCTTGCTACTGGAGAGAAGGAAATTTGGCGAAGCTAAGGACGTGTTCAGATTTTTCGCAAAGCGCATGAGAAACGGAATAATACCAAACAGAGTTCCTAACAGCTATAACTCAAGCGATGCCTCGTTGTGGTTCATTTATGCTCTTTCAAAGTACTTTGAGTACAAACAAGACAGAGAGTTTCTTTCAGAAATAAAACCCTACGTCGAGGAAATTTTGTTCAATTATCCTGAAAGCGATGTTGCTAGACTCGATGGCCATCTCATATCTGTTAAGGCATGCAGTACTTGGATGGATACCCGCTTCACTCCAAGAGAAGGTAAGCCCATTGAGGTTAACGCCCTGTGGATTAGTTCCCTCGACTTTGCGCGGAAGATCGGATTAGACCTGCATTCTCCAGAAAAAGCTAAGAGGGAATTCGAAAGATTCTGGAATCCCGAAAAAAACTGCTTTTATGACGTAATCGACCCTTTAGATGACTCAATAAGGCCGAATCAAGTAATAGCCATAGCCTTGGGTTTGATCGAGAAGGATAAAGCCGTAAAAGCGCTAGAAATTGTAAAAGAGAAGTTGTTAACCCCCTATGGCCTGAGAACACTATCTCCAGATGACAAAAGATATAAGGGGAAGTACTGCGGAGATGAGTCGTATCATAACGGCTGCGTATGGCCGTGGCTCATGGGATTCTACATTGAGGCTCTGATTAGACTCAAAGAGCCTAGAGAGAAGTTCCGATTTTTGCTTGCTCCTCTGCTTGAACACGTCAGAGAAGCGGGTTTGGGAACGATTTCAGAAATATTCGATGGCGATAGCCCATACGAACCTAATGGCTGCATTTCCCAAGCTTGGAGCGTTGCTGAAGTTTTGAGGGCGTACAAAATGCTACAAAAATGCTGCTAAAAATTGCTCCAGAATTGCATCAATCCAAAGCAAAATGATTTATCCCCACTGCAAGAAGTTGGGGCGTGAAGTGTTCCTACTGCAATAGGAAAGCAATTTACTACCAACGCCACTCAGGTAAACATCTCTGCAGAAAGCACTTCATAAACGATTTCGAGAAGAGAGTTCGCTATGCAATAAAAAAGTATAAAATGATTGAGAGTGGCGATAAAATTGCAATAGCCCTCAGCGGTGGAAAGGATAGCGTAGCTCTGGCATTTGCTCTCAACAGACTTTACGGAAAAAGAAAGGACGTTGAATTCGTCGCCATAACTATTGATGAGGGGATTGAAGGTTACCGTCCACCGACAGTCAAAATTGCAAGAAAGATTACTTCCCAACTCGGAATAGAACATCATGTCGTTTCTTTTAAGGAAAATTTTGGAATGACACTAGATGAAATGGTAAAGCTCGGAGATAAAAAGCCCTGCACGTATTGCGGGGTTTTCAGGAAGTATCTGTTGAATAAAACAGCTAGACAGCTTGGGGCTACAAAGCTCGCAACCGGTCACAACCTCGATGATGAAACACAGACGATTCTGCTGAACTTCTTGCAAGCAGATATTGAAAGACTTGCCAGGCTTGTGCCCCAAAGAGTTCAAAAAGGCTTGATCATACGAATAAAGCCATTCAGAGAAGTTTACGAGAAGGAGGTAGTGATATACAACCTCCTTTTCGGTCTTCCGATGGACATGAACGAGTGTCCCTACAGTCACTTTCCCGTAAGGGCCGCTGTTAGGGATTTCCTCTACGATTTCGAAAACAAATATCCGGGCAGAAAGTTTTCGGTGATGAGGAGCTTTGAAGCTCTGATACCATGCTTAAAGGAGCTTTATCCCCAAATAGATTTAAACGCCTGCGAAAAATGTGGAGAACCAACACCGAAAAGAGTTTGCCAGGCCTGCGTATTGCTGGAGGAACTCGAGAAGGCGAAGGGTAAAAGTATGCAGATGTCTAAATAGAAAACCAAGTTTAAACTGTCCAGTCTTTAACCTCAACGCCTCGCTTCCTGAGCTTCGCAATACTAACTCTGAAGAAAGCAGTTAAACAGAGCATCATCCAGAGAGGAGAATAAAAGAAATAGAATACCGGCAAGAGCTTGAGGTCTATTTTCCAGTTCATTTTTAGCGCAAGAATTACTTCAACTATAACCCACACTAAAAACGCCGTAAGAGCTGCGAGCATATTTTGCAGCAGGTGTTTTTGGTAGAGAATAAACATAAGTAACGCCAGAATTTTCGGGGGTAGAAAGAGCATCGCAGGTAGGATTAGGTAGAGCAA
This sequence comes from Archaeoglobales archaeon, assembly GCA_003663055.1. Taxonomy (GTDB): domain Archaea; phylum Halobacteriota; class Archaeoglobi; order Archaeoglobales; family Archaeoglobaceae; genus Archaeoglobus_C. The sequence continues at coordinate 4,411 of QMZF01000119.1, forward strand.
TTTTGTGAGTGCATCATCAGATATGAAGATGTTGATAGCAAAGCCAGCAATTGCTGGAAAGAGAAGGAAAACTGCAGGAAGCCAGAGGGCAGGCTTTCTAATTATGTGCCAAAAATTCTCAATAAAGACTTCTGCTCCACCAATAGCCCATCTCTCACGCTGCGCAAGCCACTCCTTCAGCGTTGAGGGAGCCTTTGTTACAACCTTTCCTCCCACACCCACTCTAAAACCATGTAACCCCAGCCTAATTCCAAGATCCGTGTCTTCATTTATTTTACTTCTAAAA
>QMZF01000120.1 GCA_003663055.1 Archaeoglobales archaeon
CCACAATTCCCAGTAAGCGCAAGTATTATAGCCAAGCAGATGAGCATTCTCCATGCGCTGGCAATTGGTTCTTGCAGCAGTTGCTGTTGTTGCAGTCCTCTTTGCCGGATGTCAGACGGAGAAGCCTGAGAAAGCAAGCGAAAAGGTAAGGATAAAAGTTGGACTGCTGCCAATCGAGGACACCTTTCCCATCGTAATCGCAGACGAAGAGGGACTCTTCGAGAAGTACGGCATAGAAGTCGAAGTGATTCCGTTCCAGAGTGCTCTTGAAAGGGATGCTGCTCTACAGGCAGGAGAAATCGATGCGTGCATCGCTGACCCCCTCGCAGTGATACTGCTCCGCAACACCGGCTATGATGTCCGAATAGTTTCGCTCTGCTTAGGAGCAAAGCCGGAGGAGGGAGTCTTTGCGATTCTGGCAGCCCCAAACTCGAGCATTAACACAATTAAAGATCTGGAAGGCAAAAAAATTGCGATATCGAGCAACACGATAATAGAGTACGTCACAGACATCATGCTGAAAAGCAAAGGCGTCAAAGATGTAGAGAAAGTGGAAATAAAGCAGATACCCCTAAGAATGCAAGCCCTGCTTGCTGGCCAAGTTGATGCTGCCACGCTTCCAGAGCCGCTCGCAAGTCTTGCAGTCTTCAGGGGAGCGAAGCTGATTATGAGCGATGCGATGATGAACAAGAGTATAAGCCAGACGGTCATAGTTTTCAGGGGAAACTTCATCGATTCAAAGCCCGATGCGGTGAAAGCTTTTCTAAAGGCATACGAGGAAGCTGTCAAGGAAATAAACGCAAATCCGGAAAAGTACAGGCAGGAGTTCATAGAAAAAGCCAGAATTCCAGTAGATATAGCCGAAAATTACAAAATGCCAACGTATCCGCAACCACAGCCGTATCCTGAAGAATTCTATAGAGAAGTGCACGAATGGGCAATGGAGAAAGGCTTGCTCAGTAAGGAAATACCCTACGAAGAAGCAGTGGTATGGCTGTCGTAGAGGCGGTAAACTTAGGAATGGTCTATCCAGACGGAACGAGAGCGCTGAAAAAGGTTAGCTTTAGCGTTGAAGATGGAGAGAGCTGCGCCATAATAGGGCCTAGTGGATGCGGGAAAACAACCCTTCTCTTTATTTTTTCGGGATTGCTAAGACCAACTGAGGGATGTGCGCTTATCGAGGGAAAAGAGATCGTTGCCCCACCAAAAAAAGCCGCTTTAATTCTGCAGAACTACGGGCTGTTTCCATGGAAAACCGTAATCGAGAACGTTGCTCTTGGTCTTCAAATCAGGGGTATGAAGGCAAAGGATGCAAAGAATACTGTAAAGCCAATACTAAGTAAGCTCGGACTTGAAGGCTTCGAAAACCATTACCCCAAGCAGCTTTCTGGCGGGATGCAGCAGAGAGTTGCCTTTGCCAGGGCTCTCGCAATAAAACCCAAGATCATGCTCATGGATGAGCCTTTCTCTTCCCTCGATGCCCTTTCGAGGGAGAAACTCCAGAACTTCCTGCTTGAACTCTGGATGAAAGAACGACTTACAATGCTCCTCGTCACCCACAGCATAGAGGAGGCTGTTTTTCTTGGAAGGCAGATAGTCGTGCTCTCACCTAGACCGGGGAAAGTTGTTAAGATAATCGAAAACCCGATGGCAGGAAGCGTTGAATACAGAAATATGGAGGAATACTTTGAGAAATGCAGGGAAGTGAGGAAAAGCGTTGGAGCTACCTGGTAGCTGGAGCCGTTATCCTCGCGGTTTGGCAAGTACTCGCCTACTTTGTAGAATCTCCCGCACTTCCACCACCATACATCGTCCTACATTCATTTATAAGCCAGCTGAACAAAATTGCGGTCCATATGCTCATAAGTGCGTACAGGGTTATCTACTCGATTTTGCTTGCCCTATCTTTAGCAATCCCCATCGGCCTTTCGTGTCACGAAAAAAGCGTTGACAGATTCGTTGCCCCATTCCTGTACCTTCTTTATCCCATCCCCCACATCGTACTGCTACCACTCATAATCCTGCTGTTCGGGATTGGCGATTTATCCAAAATCGCTCTCATAGGGATGATAGTCTTTTTCCAGATACTCGTTACAACGAGAGACGCTGCAAGGAACGTTGATTCTTACTACGTTTATTCGCTACTCTCCCTCGGAGCCAGCAAAAAGGACGTTTATAAGCACGTTGTACTCCCAGCTTCCCTACCAAAGATACTCACTGCCCTTCGTATAAGCGTTGGCACAGCCATTGCAGTTCTTTTCTTTGCTGAGTCCTTCGCAACTACTGCTGGATTGGGCTATCTGATAATGATGGCGTGGAGTAAAGCAGACTACGTTTCGCTTTACGCAGGTATTGTTGCCATGGCTTTACTGGGTTTCAGCCTCTACATAGCTCTCGAAGCTGTAGAAAAGAGGTTGTGTAGGTGGGTTTAGTAATGCTGGAGAAGATTAAAGCTAATAGATAACCTCATCCAGCATGTTCTTTTCCGCTGCAAGCCTAATTTCTCTCGCTATTCTTCTACCCATGTACATGGGCTCGCCAAACAACACGTAGGAGTAAGGCGATGCCGGTATGCCAACGCTGCTTCCCGCAACGATTCTTGCAGAGATTTCGAAAACGATCATTTTTGCGTTTTCGTCAAATACGGCTTCCAGACAAAAAGGCCCCACCATTCCCGGATACGCTATCTGCTTCGACACTTCAACGACATTCCTTGCAGCCTTTATCGCCTGAGCAAGCAGGCTTTCCCTCAGCACAACCGGGAAGTTTCCTATAACAGTGTAAGTTGGCATTAATCCAGCCCTTAACTGCTGATCCGCTGGAATCCTTCCAAGTCCGTCAACGCTTGCTTCGTATCGCCTGTCTGCTGCTATCAGCTCTACTCTGCCGAACACGGGAGAGTAAAAGAACGAGAAGTAAACGTTCGCTCCGACTATGTACTCCTGAATGTGGGCATTTTCTATTTCGCTGGCATCGATAAGCCCCTTCTCAACCATCTGCTTTGCCTTCTCGTAGAACTCTTCGGGGCTTGAGGCAAGGAAGTAGCCCATTCCACCCCTCGCTCCAGGATACTTGACGATTACAAGGCGATCTATATCTTCCGGCTTATCGAACGTTTTTGGCAGCGTCAAGCCAGCGTTAATCAACCATTTTCGCTGCTTCTCCCTATCGACTTCCCACGCCATCAGCATTCTGTTTCCAAAGACTGGCACGATGAGCTCATCGAGCTTGCCAATATAGGCATTAAACGAGCCGTGAGGGATAATTATGGCGTTTTTCTCAATTAACTCATCCTGCATGCTTTTTTTCAGCAAGTCCGGGTAATCTTTGAGGTCTAAAATTTCGTCTGCAACTCCAAAGGACTCGTAAATTATTCGCTCCTTTTCCCTGCAAAGACATACCGTCCTAAATCCCTCATCTTTAGCTCCCCTCAGGATGTTTAAGGCTGAATGGCTGCCGAGGGTTGCGATCGTGATGGAATCTTTATCGTATTGCTTTATAACTTCGAGAATTCTGCTTCTGTCCATATTCGGGCTGCGATGGAGAAGTATTAAAACTTGATGATTTCAAAGTGTTCAAATATCCAAATTAACGAAAGAAAATATTCATAAGCTTTAGACCTTCAACGAGGCCAAACATACCCCTTCCGCACGCTTTCTCGGAGAACGCCTTTACATCATCCCTCTTAAATCCGCAAATGGCAAAAGGTACTGGCTCGGCAACATGGGTTTTAAGCTTTACAGGCGTGGGGTGGTCGGGCAAAAGCATTATCCTCGTTTCTTCAAGGTCGAGTCTGTCAAGAATGTAGCCCACTATCTTCTCATCGTACAGCTCTATCGCCTCTATTTTCTTTTCCAAGTCACCTTCATGACTTACTTCATCTATTCCCTCCGTATGCAGCACAACGAAGTCTTTCTCCTTCAAAGCTCTCATAGCAGCTTTTGCCAAGCCCTTGTAGTTCGTATCAATGTAGCCTGTAGTCCCTTCGACTTCGATTACATCCATCCCCAACCCCTTGCCTATCCCCTGAAGTAGATCGACTTCTGAAATCATCGTTGCCTTAACCCCCCATTTCTTGCCAAAATCGGGGAAAGAGGGCATCTTTCCTCCACTCCAAGGCCATACCATGTTCGCCTTTTCTGTTACGGTAGGAATCACTTCTAACGATTTTTCCATTAATCTTCTAAGTATAACCGCAAGTTCGCCGCCCTCAGGCATGTAACCTTCAATTGGCTTTCCAGTTATGTCGTGGGGAGGCGTAGTCTTAACCGAATCAAACTCTTTATCCAGCAAAAGCAAATTCCTATAGCTTTTTCCGGCATGGAAACGAAGCCAGTCCGTTGAAAGCTCTCTGTTGAGCTCGTTAATAACCTTTCTAGCCTCCTCATCGCCTATCCTTCTACCGCTGTAGTCAACCATTATCCCGTTTTCAACGTAAACAAGATTGCAGCGAAAAGCCATTTTCGCTTTTACTCCCCTTGCGAGAGCTTCTATTGGCCCTCTGCCTGTGTAGTACCTTCTTACATCAACACCGAGAATTGTTAGGTTTGCTATATCGCTGCCCGGCTCAAAGCCATCCGGAATGGTTTTAGCAATTCCGCAAGCTCCTTCACTAGCAATAAAATCCATGTTGGGTGTGTCTGCATATTCAAGGGGCGTTGC